>CAXUIE010000287.1:0-4653 GCA_964250825.1 uncultured Acidisphaera sp.
CGGCATCCACACCTCCCCCCGGAAAGGGGGAAAGTGTTACCCATGTGTCCGGAACAAGATGTCACCTATGTCTCGGATGGTACAGTGGCGGGTCGGCTGCAACCGAGTTGTCGCGGGCAGAAATAAGCGGTTCTGGCGGTGCTCGACCTGCGCACCTGCAAGTGCGCGCCGGCAACGGGTGGCCGCAAACTCCGAGCCGGCTGCGCGAGACGGTGCGGTGAAGGCATACTGCACGCACCCAGACGCCGCTTTGCCGAGGAGAAACTCGCGTGGCCAGCCGCCCACCTTGCGGGTGAGCGGCTGCCTCGTGATCAGGCGATCAGATCTTTGGGTCGATCGCCTCCGGCCTGCTCGGGGCGGTGGCCGTCGTGCCCGTGGTGGCGCCGGCGGTCTTGCGCCCGTCCTCGATTTCCACCTCCGTCCGGCGAACGGTGTCCGAGACTTGCTCCGTGCGCTCGGTCACGTCCTTGTGGACGGTGATCTCCTCCACCACGCGGGCCTCCTTGGCGACAACGGCTTCCTCGCCGGTCGCGGTGACCTCGATCACCCGCTCGCGGAACGGATCGGTCTCGGTCCCAAGCGGGCGGTCAACCGCGTGGCGCTCCACATCGACCCGCTCCTCGCGCAAGTGCACCTGCTCCTGCACGGGGCGCTCGACAACGTAGCTGCGAACGCGCACCGACCCGCGATTGACGTCGCGCTTACCGACCCGAAGCTGCTCCTCGATGACGGGAATAACCTCTTCCGTCCGTCCGGCCGTCGCTGCGGCAGCAGGCTGGGCCGCAGCGGGTGGCGCGGAAAGCGTGCTCGCCGTGCTCCGGTCCGCGACCGTCTCGGTCGTTCCGCCCACGCCCATTGTGGCCGAGGCGGCGGCCCCCGCTCGGGGCGTCCACCCGCCGCTCCGCCATTCCTGCTCGCGCGCGTCGATGTCGACCGGGTTGGTGGTTTCCAGCACCTGGATCATGTGGTCATAGTTGTCCCCGCGAGGGCGAACGACGAGCAGGGCGTGTCCGCGCTGCAGCCCCTCGGCGTAGCCGTGCACGTCCTCGTCGGGCATGAACAACCGCTTGATCGCGCCCCAGAAGCCCTGGTCGGTGTGCTCGTAGGTGAACGAAGCGTCGCTCGCCTCGGCGTTGCGATCGAGCAAATCCATGTCGGTCGCGGCGATGCCGGCGCTCGTCAGCTGGTCGCGCGCGGCGCGCGCTTCGGCGTACGTGTCGTACATCGCCACCACGTGCGCGGCGGTGCCGGTTGCGGGCATCGCGCCGGCGGCGGACGGCGTCGACGGGGTTGTCTGTTCACTCATGGCCATATGCGCACTCTCCTTTTGCGGTTGAAACGGGCTGCCGGGTGATCTCGATCACCTCGCGACGTAGCGGCACATTCTCGCGCTCCGCGTGCGCGCGGCCGGTGCGGATCTCTTCCACAAGAACCAGGCGGTGCTGCACGACCGCCTTCCTCGATCACCGGCACGATCACGACGTCGCCGTCCTCGCGGACGGTGGGCGCTTCCTCGACCACGCGGTTGACCGGATCGCGCTCGACCGACACATCCCGCGTTTGTCGCAGGACTACAACGAAAACGTCACGTTCCTCGAACGTCTTGCGGAGCACGACGTGGTCGGTCACCGCTTCGGGCTTGCCGACGCGTTCCTCAACCACCGGTATGGTGAACGAGGACTCGCTCGTATCGCGCGATCCGGGCTGGCCCTCGTCGAGGCGATCTGCTTCGCTCATCTGCGGTCAAAAAGGAGAAGGCGCGGCGGAAGTTTCGACGCTGCGCGTGTTTAATGATCGTCACGGCGTTTGTGATGGGCGGGAAGATTCTGGGCGACCCACACGCTGCGTTCGCGCTTCGCGACAGCGGCCGAGGCGATCCGGCCCGCCGCGTCGTGACCCGCGCGACCGCTTCTGCTTGACACTCCCCGGCAGGGTGAAATCCTCGGACCGAAGCCGCCTCACGGAGTTGCCTTCATGAAGCACGTCGCGTTTTCCGGCCGTCTCGTGATGCTGGGCTGCGGCAGCATCGGGCGCGGCGTCCTGCCGCTCCTGCTGCGCCACATCGACATCGCGCCCGACCGCATCACGATCCTCACCGGCGACGAGCGTGGCCGCGCGGTCGCCGAGGAGTACGGCGTCGGCTTTCACGTGGAGCCGCTGACAAGGGACAACTACCGGGTCCGCTTGCGTCCCTTGCTGGGTGCCGGCGACTTCCTGCTCAACCTGTCCGTGGAGGTTTCCTCCGTGGCGTTGATCGAGCTCTGCCACGAGGTCGGCGCGCTGTATCTCGACACGTGCATCGAGCCCTGGGCGGGCGGCTACACGGACCCGTCGCTCACACCTTCGGAGCGGTCGAACTACGCGCTGCGCGAGTCGGCGTTGGCGCTCGCCGCGGACTACCGCGACGGACCGACCGCGGTGCTGACCCACGGCGCCAACCCCGGCCTCGTCTCGCACCTGGTCAAGGAAGCGCTGCTCGACCTGGCGCGTGATGTGGGGCAGGACGCGACCGCACCGCGAACGCGCGGGGAATGGGCCGCGCTTGCCCGCGCGCTCGGTGTGAGGGTGATCCACATCGCCGAACGCGACACGCAAACCGCCGACTTCGCCAAGCAGCCGGGCGAGTTCGTCAACACCTGGTCGATCGACGGTTTCGTGGGCGAAGGCTGCCAGCCGGCGGAGCTCGGCTGGGGATCGCACGAGACGCACTGGCCCGCCGACGCGCGCCGCCATGCGTTCGGCCGCGACAGCGCGATATATCTCGAGCGGCCCGGCGCGGGGACGCGAGTGCGCAGCTGGACGCCGCTGGAAGGCCCGTTTCACGGTTTCCTCGTCACCCACAACGAGTCGATCTCGATCTCGGACTATTACACGGTGGATGCCGACGGCGCCGTCGCCTACCGCCCGACCGTGCATTACGCGTATCACCCGTGCGATGACGCTGTGCTTTCGCTGCACGAGCTCGCGGGAAAGAACTGGCGGATGCAGCGCCGGCAGCGTTTGATGATGGACGAGATCGCGCGCGGCATCGACGAACTCGGCGTGCTGTTGATGGGGCACGCGCGGAGCGCCTATTGGTATGGCTCGCGCCTCGGCATCGACGAGGCGCGCCGCCTGGTGCCGCACAACAACGCAACCAGCCTGCAAGTCACGGTGATGGTGCTGGCCGGCGCAGTTTGGGCCATGGAGAACCCGCGGCGCGGCATCGTGGAGCCCGACGACATGGACCACGCGCGGATCATGGCAATCGGTCGGCCCTACCTTGGCGAGATCGTCGGCGCCTATTCCGATTGGACGCCGCTTGAGGGCCGGGGCGCGTTGTTCCCGGAAACGGTGGACACCAGCGATCCCTGGCAGTTCCTCAACTTCCGGGTGGTCTGATGCGGTCATGGCCGCATGCCCACCCGCGGCCCAGCATGGGGCAAAGCCTTTTCTTCCTTTGAGGATCGAATAGGCCTGTCCGACGTTGCATGTCCGTCATCGGGGAGGGACGGGCATGAGGGCGATCGCGATCTTGTTCATTCTCGGGCTCGCGGCCTGCTCCGGTCCCCGACTGCCCTCACCGAACAGCGCCGACGCTCGCTACGTTGCCCCGGAACGAGCGGTCCAGGTGATGGTCAGCAGCTTGCAGCCGGTGTCGGGGGCCGCGCTGGTTTCGGGGCAGGGCACGCGCTATCCGGCTTCGGGCGTCTCGCTGCTGAGCGGCCCGCACGTTCTCTACAACCCGCCGCCCTCGATCGGGCTCGGCTTCGGCGGCTTCGGCTTCGGCGATTGTTGTTTCGGGATCGGCTCGGGGCTCGGATTGAGCGTTCCGGTCGGCAAACCGACGCCGTCGGAAGTGAGTGACCAGTACGTCGCCTCCGCAGTCATCCCGGTCCCAGCCGATTACACGAGCAATTGGGCGAACTATCGCCTGGAAGTCTCTGTCGGTGGCAGGTCGATGATCCTGGCGGCGCCCGCGCCCGTGCCCGCGCCATCAGCCGGCTGACGCCAGCCGTCTTGCGAGCCGGAAGGGGTCCAGCTTGCACCCTCGCGTTCCATCAACAGGTGCATCGCGCGTCGGAGCCGGTGAACGCCCTGCCTGATCTCGCCCTGATCGCACATTGCCCGGCCCTCGCCAGCGAGGGCCAGCACCGGCTCGGGCGGAGCGGTTTCGCGCTCGGCTTGCAGCAAGCGTGTCGAGAGATGTTGGCAGAACTCAGGCGTCGCGGTGGTGAGTTGCTCGATGGGTCCTTGTCCGCCGCCCTGTCTGAGGCCGAGCGGCGCCGTGCTCACGCAGAGTCCGATCGCGGCGGCGCGTCCCCAGGTGCCCATGACGCTATTCTCCCGCGAATGGTCTGACGGGGCGATGGTCGCCCGGTGACGACGCCGTCACGTCCGTCCGTCCGGCCCCGTCAACGGGAGCCGCAGCACCGCCCGCAAGCCAGGTGCCGCGTCGTCGAGCGCTAGGCTGCCGCCGTGCAACTGCGCCACCGCCTGGACCAGCGCCAGCCCGAGCCCAGCGCCGGGCGTGCTCCGCGCTGCCTCGCCCCGATAGAACCGCTCCACGGCCCGCGCGCGATCGCCGGCCGGGATGCCCGGCCCCTCGTCGGCGACGGCGATCGCTATGCCCGGGCCGGCCGCCGTCGCCCCCCCCACGCCCGTGCCCCCCGC
>CAXUIE010000288.1:0-4633 GCA_964250825.1 uncultured Acidisphaera sp.
GTGCGGCACCGCGCGCCGGGCGGCGGGCGCTCAGGCTCGTTTCGCGATAGCTTCCCCCGGCACGGAGGTTCACCCTCGCAAGGCCAGAGCGAGGGTCGGGAGATACGCCGTGTTTGCCACCGCCATCGACAGCGCCGTGTTCCGCGACATCTTCAGCACGGAGCCGATGCGGCGGATCTTCGCCGACGAAAGCCGCGTGCAATACTACCTGGACATCGAGGCGGCGCTCGCCCGCGTGCAGGGGCGGCTAGGGATCATTCCGGCCGAGGCCGCGGACGAGATCGTCCGTCACTGCTCGACCGCGCAATTCGACATGACGAAGCTCAAGGCGGCGACCGAGCGCATCGGCTACCCGGTGCTGCCCGTCGTGCAGCAGCTCGTGGCCCTGTGCGACCGGGGCCTCGGCGAGTGGTGCCACTGGGGCGCCACCACGCAGGACATCACCGATACCACGACGGTGATGCAGATCCGCGACGCCCTCGCCCTCGTCGAGGTTGACTTGCAAGCCATCTGCGCCAGCCTGGCCGGTCTCGCCCGCCAGCACCGTGACACGCCGATGGCCGGGCGGAGCAATCTCCAGCAGGCCACGCCGATCACCTTCGGCTATAAATGCGCGGTGCTGCTCGCCGGGTTTCAGCGCCACCTCGAGCGCTTGGCGCAGCTTCGGCCGCGCGTGCTGGTGGGCGAGTTCGGCGGCGCCACCGGAACGCTTGCGTCGCTGGGGGCCGACGGCCTCCGCGTGCAACAGGCGCTGATGGAGGAGCTCGGGCTCGGGCAGCCGGAAATCGCCTGGCACACCATGCGCGACCGCGTCGCCGAGGTCGGCTGCTTTCTCGGGCTCGTCACCGGCACGCTCGGCAAGATTTCGACGGACGTGAAGCTGATGATGCAGACCGAGGTGGAGGAGGCGTACGAACCCTTCGCGGAGGGCCGCGGCAGCAGCAGCACGATGCCGCAGAAGCGCAACCCGATCTCGTCGAACTACATCCACGCCTGCGTCGCGATGGTCCGGCAGAACGTCGCGGCGCTGCTCGACGCGATGCTGGAGGATCACGAGCGCGCCACCGGCCCTTGGGAAATCGAGTGGATCGCGGTGCCGGAGATCTTTTGCCTTTCCGCCGGCGCGTTGAGCCAGGCTCGGTTCCTGGTCGCCGGCCTCGTGGTCGATCCGGCGCGAATGCGCGCCAACCTTGACCTGACGAAAGGGCTGGTCGTCTCCGAGGCGGTGATGATGGGCCTCGGCCCCGCGCTCGGCCGCCAGCGCGCGCACGATCTCGTCTACGACGTCTGCCGCGCGGTCATCGCCGGACGAGGAACGTTCCTCGATCTGCTGGCCGCCAACCCAGAGATAGCGGCGCACATGACGCGCGAGAAACTGGCGGCGTTGCTCGATCCGGCCAATTATCGCGGATTGGCGGGCGAGATGGTGGACCGCGTGCTGGCGCGGGGCTGACCGCCCTGGAACCGGGGAAAGCCGACATGCAGCTCGACATCGACCATCTTCGATCCTGGATCGGCCGCAGCGAAACGCTCGAGGATACGGTCACGCCCGTCCCGGTCGCCGCGCTCGCCGCGACACTTGACCACCACGAGCCGCCCCCGCGCGCGGGCGATCCGCTGCCGCCGCTATGGCACTGGCTCTACTTCCTGCCGCTGCATCCGCAAGGGGAGATCGGGCCGGACGGGCACGCCAAGCGGGGCGGCTTTCTCCCGCGGGTGCCCTTGCCGCGGCGCATGTGGGCCGGCGGACGGCTCACGTTTGCGAAGCCCTTGCGCGTGGGTGAGGCGATCCGCCGCACCTCCACCATCGCCGACGTGTCGCACAAAGGGGGTCGTAGCGGCGACCTCGTGTTCGTTCGCGTCCGCCACGAGGTCACCGGGCCGGATGGCCTGGCGCTGACCGAGGAGCACGACATCGTCTACCGCGACGCGCCCCGGCCGGGCAGTCCGGCGACCGCGCCCAAACCGGCTCCGACCGACGTCGCTTGGCGGCGCGACATCGTGCCCGACCCGGTGCTGCTGTTTCGTTATTCGGCGCTCACCTTCAACGGCCACCGCATCCACTACGATCGGAGCTACGTCACGGAGGTCGAGGACTATCCCGGCCTGATCGTGCATGGCCCGCTCATCGCGACCTTGCTTGCGGATCTGGCCCGCCGAAACGTCCCGGCGCCCATGACAGCCTTCCGCTTCCGCGCCGTGCAACCGGTGTTCGACATCGCGCCGTTCGCCCTGCGCGGCGCGCCGGACCGGGACGGTGCGAGCCTGTGGGCGCAAAACGGCGAAGGCGCCCTCGCGATGGAAGCGAGCGCCACCTTCGCTTCCGCCTGAAATCCCGGACCGGAGCCCCCCATGCCAAGCGACGTCGAACAGAAGCTCGCCTCCTTCGGCCTCACCCTCCCCGAGGCTGCCGTCCCGCTGGCCAACTACCTGCCGTTCGTCGTCACCGGCGACTTGGTCGTGGTTTCCGGCCAAGGGCCGTTGCAGGACGGCAAGATCGCGTTCACCGGCAAGGTGGGCGACGCGCTCTCCGTCGAGCAGGGCCGCGAGGCCGCCCGGCTTTGCTTTCTCAACGTGCTTGCGCAACTCAAGGCGGCCTGCGGCGGCGATCTCGGCCGCGTCCGCCGAGTGGTGCGACTCGGCGGCTTTATCGCCGCGCCGCCGAGCTTCACGCAGCACGCCCTGGTGATGAACGGGGCTTCCGACCTCGCGACCGCCCTATTCGGCGAGGCCGGCCGGCACGCGCGGACCACCGTCGGCGTGCCGTCGCTGCCGGCCGACTTCGCGGTGGAGGTCGAGGGGATGTTCGAGTTAGCGAATCCGCGGCAGGCGCTATAGGCTGTCATCCACCATGAAGCAGTTCCAGCTTGCTATCGCGCGTTTCGAGCTTGAACAAGCGCGCAACGAACCTGTTGCAGCGAGACGACGTCGAGAACCGCGCGGCGAACTCGGTTTCTGGCTGGATTCGGCATACGCGGCATGGTCCCGCCACGAAGAAGCGCGTCGAGGGTGTGCGCGCACCTGAGGCGCTTGCTTTCCGCTCCGCGCTGCGTGCCATATCGCCCGATGCCCGACGGCGCCGAAACACTCACTCTTTCCCTCCACAGCCGGATCGCGGAGATCGAGGCGGCGGACTGGGACGCCTGCGCCGGGCCGGACAATCCATTCGTCGGCCACGCTTTTCTCGGGGCGCTCGAGGACAGCGGCTCGGCCGGGCCGCGCACCGGCTGGCTGCCGCAGCACGCCGTGCTGCGCAACGCGCGCGGCCAGGTGGTCGCGGCGGCGCCGATGTACGCCAAGTCGCACAGCTACGGCGAATACGTGTTCGACCACGGCTGGGCGAACGCGATGGAGCGGGCGCGCGGGCGCTACTACCCGAAGCTTCAGGTCGCGGTGCCGTTCAGCCCGGTGCCGGGGCCGCGCTTGCTGCTCCGGCCCGGCACCGGCGTGTCGTTCGAGACGATGGCCGGGGCGCTCGTGCAGGCGTGCGGCGAGCTCGATCTCTCGGGCGTTCACGCGACCTTTTGCACCACCGCCGAGTGGGAGCAATTCGGCGAGGCGGGCTGGTTGCAGCGGCTCGGGATGCAGTTCCATTGGGAGAACGCCGGCTACGGCACCTTCGATGACTTCCTGGGCGCGCTGAGCTCGCGCAAGCGCAAGGTGCTGCGCCGCGAGCGGCGGGACGCGAACGCCGCCGGGCTCACCTTCAAGGCGCTGCGCGGCGCGGAGATCGGCAAGCGCGATTGGGACGCGTTCTACCGCTTCTACCAGTCCACCGTGGATCGCAAATGGGGCAGCGCCTATCTCACGCGCTCGTTCTTCACCCTGCTCGGGCAGCGTGTGGGAGACGCCGTCGTGCTGATGACGGCCGAGCACAACGGCACGCCGGTGGCGGGCGCGCTCAATCTCGCGGGCTCCGAGGCGCTGTACGGCCGCAACTGGGGCTGCCGCGGCGACTGGCCATTCCTCCATTTCGAGCTTTGCTATTACCGCGCCATCGATTGGGCGATCGCCAACGGGCTCCGGCGGGTGGAGGCCGGCGCGCAAGGCCGCCACAAGATCCAGCGCGGCTACCTGCCGAAGCCGACGTACTCCGCGCACTGGATCGCGCACCCGAGCCTGCGGCAGGCAATCGGCGGCTTCCTCGAGCAGGAACGCCCGGCGATCCTGGCCGACATCGCCGCCCTCGCCGAGGAATCGCCGTTCCGCAAGGAAGGCGAGGCCGGGTGACTGGGCGATGCGCATCCTGTTCGTGTCATCCAACCGGATCGGCGACGCGGTCATCACGACGGGCGCTCTCGACCACCTGATCCGCAACCATCCGAACTGCCGGGTGACGATCACCTGCGGCCCTGTCGCGGAAGGAGTGTTCGCGCGGATGCCGAACCGCGAGCGGACCATCCTGGTCAGCAAGCGGCCCTATGACCTTCACTGGCTTGCGCTCTGGGGAAAAACGGCGGGCACGGTCTGGGACTTGGTGGTGGACACGCGGGGATCGGCGCTCGCGTATTTTCTGCTGGCGCGCCGGCGCGCGGTGAAGCGCCAGCAACACGGCCGCAAGTTCGAGCAGTTCGCCGCCATGCTGGGGATCGACCCGCCGCCGCTGCCGGTGGTCTGGACCGCGCCCGAGGAC
>CAXUIE010000289.1:0-4624 GCA_964250825.1 uncultured Acidisphaera sp.
AGTCTCTATCCTCCATGGCTCGTTCCTCGACGGGGCGATCCGCCATCAGCGCGCAACGCCGCCAGAGCGGCGAACGGCCCGGCGGCGACCCGCGCCGGCGGTTCGGGAACGGAAGAGGCCACGCGCTTGCGGCGCGCCGGCAGCAGCATAGCGGGAGCCGGCGGCCCGTACACGGCGGTGTCGAGGCTCGTCGCCGGGATCACCCGAAGCCCGAGCCGACGCAGGATGACGGGCAGCAGCTCGGGCTTGGCCGAGAAGCGCGAGGCGAGATCGCTCGGCAGCGCCACCGGGTTGCGCCGCGCCGCATAGGCGAGCTCGGCGGCGACCCGCTCCGCGACGTCGAGCCGGAGCAGCACCGGCCCGGCCTCGATCCAGCCGATCGCTTCGGCAAACCCGGCCGGCCAGTCGGTCGGCGGCGCGGTCGAGACGAGGCCGGGCGCGGGCAAGGACGGCGGCTTGCACCCGTGCTGCAACGCCCAGAGCCGCGCGCGCATCGCGGCCGCGCGCGGTTTCAACAGTGCGGGCAGGAACAGAGCGAATCGTCCCGCCCGCACCCCGAGCGTCTTCAACGGCGCCCGCAGATCCGCCGATACGGCCGTCTCGGTCGCGCCCGGCACCAGTCCGAGCGCTTCGGTCAGCCTATGGATCACGCCGCGCAATCCGGGCTCCGTCCGGGCGCGCTCGACCGCGGCGAACAAAGGGGCAAGATCCCGCGCGATCTCGCCATCGATGCGGCGCTGCAGCCGCGCGCGGATCCGCTCGCGCCGCGCCTCGTCCAAGAACTCGCTGTCCAGCACCTCGATTCCGGGGCGAAGCGCCGCCGCGCCGCGCCGGACCCGCGCCACGGGCGCGCCATCCCAATACACGCGCTGCTCGTCGTCCCAGGTGAACGCGTCGTCGCCGGCCTCCGCGAGCCGGGCGACGCGCCGCGGCATTTCCTCGCGAAGCGCCCGTCGAGCGGCGCGAAGCACGAGCTTGCGCGCTTCTCCCTCGGCGAGCGGATCAGGAAAGAAGCGGAAACCCCCGACATGGCCGACCGAGTGGCCTTCGACCACGATCTCGCCGCGCCGCGTCACCGCGGAAAGCAGCTGCTCCTCGCCGGCACCCGCGTCGAGCCGACGCAGAAGGTGAGCCGAGCGACGGTCGACGAACCGGCTGGTGAGCCGCTCGTGGAGCGCGTCGGAGAGCAGGTCCTCGACTTCGCGCGCCTTGCCTTGCCAGTGCGCCGCGTCCCGCACCCAGTCCGTGCGGGCGGCGATGTAGGACCACACGCGCACCCCGGCCAAGCGCTGCATCAAGGTGTCGATATCGCCTTCCGCGCGAGCCAAGGACGCGATCTGCCCGGCAAGCCAGTCGGTCGGCAGCTCACTTTCGCGGGCTACGTGGTTGAACACCCGCGCGCAAAGCCGATTGTGCGTCTCGTCGGCGAGCTTGCGGAAGTCCGGGATCTGGCATGCCTCCCAGAGCAGGCCGACGCGAGATCGCCCGACCGCCAGCTCCCGGATGGCGGGCTCCCGGGCCAACGCGGCCAAGGTCTCGAGGTCGGAGGCGTCGTTGCCCCGCACCAGGCCGGGAGCGGGCGGCAGCCGCATTAGCGTATCGAGCAGCGCGTCCACGTGGCTGAAGTCGAGGTCGCCGTTGCGCCAGCAAAGATGCGTGAGCGGGTCGAAGCTGTGGTTCTCGACAGCGCCCACCAGGTCGTCGATCATCGGCGGGCAGTCGGCGGTGGTGCCGAACGTGCCGTCGCGCATCCCCCGCCCGGCGCGGCCGGCGATCTGGGCGATCTCGGGCGCGGTCAGGCGACGCGGCCGGTGCCCGTCGAACTTGCCCAGGCCGGCGAAGGCGACGTGGTCGACATCCATGTTCAGCCCCATCCCGATCGCGTCCGTCGCCACCAGGAAGTCGACTTCCTTCTCCTGATAGAGCGCCACCTGGGCGTTGCGGGTGCGCGGCGACAGCCGGCCCATCACGACGGCACAGCCGCCACGCCGGCGGCGGATCAGCTCGGCGATGGCATAGACCTCGCCGGCCGAAAACGCGACCACGGCACTGCGCGGCGGGAGTTTCGACAGCTTGGCCGGCCCAACATATGTGAGCTGGGACAAGCGGGGCCGAGTCTCCACCTGCACGCCCTTGACGAGGAGCCGCAGCAAGGGGCGGATCGTTTCGGCGCCCAGGAACATGGTTTCCACCATGCCTCGGGCGTGCAGCAGACGGTCGGTGAAAACGTGGCCGCGGTCGGGGTCGGCGCAGAGCTGGATTTCGTCCACTGCGACGAACTCGGCATGCCGGTCGAGCGGCATCGCTTCAACCGTGCAGGAAAACCAGCGCGCCTCGGGCGGGACGATCTTCTCCTCGCCGGTGATGAGGGCGACATGACGAGCCCCCTTGCGCGCCACCATCCGGTCGTAATTCTCCCGCGCCAACAGGCGGAGCGGGAATCCGATGATCCCGGACGAATGGGCTAGCAGTCGCTCCATCGCCAAATGAGTCTTGCCGGTGTTGGTCGGACCGAGAACGGCCTTCACGCGGGGAGCGAAGTCCATGCGGTCATGTTTGGGGCTTGCGTCCCGCTTTGCAAGCGCAACGCCGGAGTACTCCGGTTTGCCTCGCCAGCCCGTATTGAACGCCAGCGTTTTCAGGCACATATGGCGGCCGCCAGCAGGGGGATAATGCCGCATGAGCGAGACGGACGTAAAAACGGAACGGCACGGCTTCAGCGCCGAGGTGGGGCGGCTGCTCGACCTAGTCGTCCACTCGCTCTATTCCGAGCGCGAGATCTTCCTTCGAGAGCTGGTCGCCAACGCCGCCGACGCGGTGGACCGCCGACGCTTCGAGGCGCTCACCGACCCAGCACTGGCGGCCCCGGCCGATAGCAAGATCCGCGTGGTCCCCGACAAGCCCGGCCGCGCCCTCACGATCGCCGACGCCGGCATCGGCATGACGCACGACGAGATGGTGCAGAACCTCGGCACCATCGCCCGCTCCGGCACGCGCGTGTTCGGCCAAACCCTGGAGAGCGCGAAGCCCGAGGACCGACCAAGCCTCATCGGCCAGTTCGGCGTCGGCTTCTACTCGGCCTTCATGGTTGCGGACCGGGTGGAGGTCACATCCCGGCGCGCCGGCGCCGACGAGGCCTGGACCTGGGCCAGCGACGGCAGCGGCGAGTTCACGGTCGCGCCCGCCTCGCGCGAAGCGGCCGGCACCACCGTTGTCCTGCACATGAAGTCGGATGCGGAGGAATACCTTGAGCCGGTCCGACTGGAGGCGATCATCCGCAAATGGGCGGACCACATCACGGTGCCGATCACCCTGGCGCGCGATGGCAAGGACCAGCCCGCCAACGAGGGAACCGCGCTGTGGCGCAAGCCGAAATCGGAGGTCAACGAGCAGTCCGCGACGGAATTCTACCGCCATCTCGGCAACCTGTTCGACAGTCCCTGGGCCACGGTGCAATGGCGCGCGGAGGGGGTGCTCGAGTTCTACGCGCTGCTGTTCATCCCGGGCATGAAGCCGTTCGAGGCCGTCGAAGGGGAGCGCAAGTCCCGCGTGCGGCTGCATGTGCGGCGCATGTTCATCACCGACGAGGCCGAGCTGCTGCCGCCTTGGCTCCGCTTCGTGCAAGGCGTGGTCGACACCGAGGACCTGCCGCTCAACGTGTCGCGCGAGATGCTGCAATCAACGCCGGTGCTCGCCCGCATCCGACGCGCCGTTACCAACCGGATGCTGACCGAACTCAAGACACGGGCGAAGGACGAGCCGGAGGGCTACGCCAAGTTCTGGGAGAACTTTGGCCCGGTGCTCAAGGAGGGTGTCTGGGAGAACACCGAGCACCGCAAGGAGCTGGCCGAGCTGCTCCGCTTCCGTTCTTCGGAGGTGGAAGGCTGGACCTCGCTCGCCGACTATGTCGGGCGGATGCAATCCGGACAGGGAGCGATCTACTATCTGGCGGGCGACGACGCGGACGCGTTGCGAGGCTCCCCTCAACTCGAGGGCTTCCGGGCCAAGGGCATCGAGGTGCTGCTGCTGGCGGACCCGATCGACGCGTTCTGGCCCGAGCGTTTCGACGCGCATGACGGCAAGCCGCTGCGCAGCGTCACCCAGGCCCCGCCCGACCTGTCCCGCGCCGATGCCGAGCCCGCGCCGGACGTGTCGGCGCTGGCCTTGGCTTTGAAGGACGCGCTGAAGGAGGACGTGTCCGATGTCAGACCGACCGACCGGCTGGTGGACAGCGCCGCCGTGCTGGCGGCCGGCGCATCCGGCCCCGACCTGCAGATGCAGCGGCTGATGCGGCGCTCTGGCCGCCCTTCATTCGCGGCCCCGCCGGTGCTGGAGATCAACCCGCGGCACAAGCTGATCCAGAAGCTCGCGGCGGAAACGGGAGCGGCCGGCTTCGCCGAGGCGGCCGGCACCTTGCTCGACTTGGCCCGCGTGCAGGAGGGCGACCTGCCGCGCGACCCGGCCGCGTTCGCCAAGCGCGTCACCGCCATGCTCGCCGGCGACTGACTTCGAGCCTCTCCCGCTGCGGGACAGGGGAAGCATTTTGCCAGGGCGGCCCGTCCCGCCTAGCCTCGGGCGGTGCCTTGTTCCTCGCCCCGCTCCGTTTGCGCGATCATTCCCGTGC
>CAXUIE010000290.1:0-4596 GCA_964250825.1 uncultured Acidisphaera sp.
CGGACCCAGCTGCCCTCCGGCTGGCGCCGATCGGGCCAGCGCGATCCCGATGCCAAAGGCGAGGGCGGATATGCGGTGAACATCGATGCCCGTCGCGAGAGACTCCTCGCGCGACACCATCACCGCCCGCGTCAACGTGCCGAGTCGCGTCCGATAAAGATAGAGATACACGAGAAGCACCGCCACGGCGCTCACGGCGGCGCTGAACGCCCACGCCGAGGGGATTGACTGGCCGAGGATGCGCACCGGGCCGGTGCCGAGCACGCGGCCCGGGATGGAGCGCTCGGTTGTGCCGAAGAAGATGCTCGCAACTGCTTCGATGATCTGCGAGAGGCCGAAGAACAGGATGATGGAAAGCATCTCCGAGTCGCGCGAGACGAGCAGGCGCGGCACAATGAGGTAGTAGAGCGGCAGGCCGGCAAGGATGAACACGACCAACACCGCCGCGGCCGCGACCAGCGGATGCAGGCCAAACAAGTTGAACAACCAGAACGCCGAAAATGCGCCGAGCATCAGGAAGTCGCCATGCGCGAGATTGACGATGCGCATGACGCCGAACACGAGGTTGAGGCCGAGGCCGACGAGGGTGAAATAGAGGCCGAAGACGACGCCGGCGAACAGGGCGTGGATCAGCATTCCCCCGCCACCCTCACCTCGGCCTTCCGCCGCCCGCGCGGGAGAGGGAGAAAAAAGCCCTTTTTCTCCTGGAGGGCGGGCGTTGGATTCAGGCGAGTCACGGTTGGCCGATGACCGGCTTGCCCGTGGCGAGGTCGTGCGGATACACCACCGTGATCTTCACGCCGCTGCCGTTGGGCGCCACCTGCCCGAGCGGCGTGATCTCGCCGATCTGGGCGCCGGCGTCGTCGAGCTGGAAAGTCCCGTCGAGCGTCTTGAGCTTGCCCGACAGCCCGAACACCGCCTTGCGCAACGCGAGCTGGTCGAGGCTGTCGGCGTTCCTCAGGGTTTCCTGCAGCACCAGCCCGACGGTGTAGCCGGCGATGGCGTTGAACCCGTAGGCGACGCCGCTCCCCGCGTTCGCCACCTGGAACGCCGCGCGGAACTCGGCCTCGGTCGGCCCCACCTGCGGCTTGTAGGCGATCTCGGCGGAGGTCACATAAGTGAACACGCCGTCAAGCGCTTGCGGGCCAACGTTCTTAACCAGTTCTTCCGTTTCGATGCCGGGATAGATTGAGAACAGGAAGCGAAACTTCGTTCCTGAGTCCTGCAGGTTGCGCAAAAAGGTAATGTCGTTGCCGGTGTAACCGAGCGTGATCACCGCATCGGGGTTGGTGGCGGCGATATTGTTGATAAGGATGGTGTAATTAGAGGTGTTGGTCGGCACGCCCTGGTCGTAGACGATCTCGAGGCCGGAGCCCGGCGCCTTCAAAAAGGCGCGCACCGCGTTCGCCTGCGTGCCGGTGAAATCGTTGGTGGAATAAAGGATCGCGACCCGCTTGATCCCCGCCTTCACGCCGTCCTCCTTGAGGAAATCGGCGATGTATTTCGGCCAGATCGTCGACACCGGGTCGGCGATCAGCGCGATATATGGATTGTCCTTGCTGAAGAACGCGGCACCCGTGCCCGTCGGATTGAACAGAAACTGCTTATGCTCGCGCGCGATCGGCACCCCGACCGAGGTCAGCACCGACCCGGAATCGGCCACCAGGAGGTTCACCTTGTCCTGCGTGATGAGCTGGTTGTACAGGGTGGCTGCCGTCGCGGTGGAGCTTTGATCGTCGTACGAGATCAGTTTCAGCGGTATCTTCTTACCGAAGGTTTTGACGAACGCGCCGCCCGTTGCGTTGGTCTGATCCACCCAGAGCTTGAGGCCGCGGTACACCGGCATCGAGATGCTGGCATAAGGCCCGGAGCCGGCGTGGATGTGGCCGATCGTGATGGCGTCGGGCGGCGCTTCGGCGCGCGCGGGGGCGCATAGCAGTGCCGCGGCTGGCACAATGGCGAGCAGGCCGAGCAAGGCTCCGCGCAGCATGGACGTTCCTCTCCGTCATGGACGGAGGGGCAGGTAGCCTCTGCGCGAGGGGGCGTCAAACCGCGCCCGAACGGCGGCCGCGCCGGTCAGCCGCCGTCGTCAGGGGCCGTGCGGGCGATGGCGGGGTGGCCCGCGAACTCCTCGTACCATGCCGCGAGGTGCGGATGGCGCTCGCGCCAGGGTTCGGCGGCGAAGCGGAAGTCGAGATAGCCGAGCGCGCAGGCGACCGCGATCGAGCCGATGTCGGGGATGCGGTGCGGCGGGTCGGCTTCAAGCACGGCCAGCGCGCGCTCCACCGCGGACCGCTGCCGCTCCATCCAGGCGTCCCGGGCGTCCTCGCGGGGCTTGGCCTGCTCGCCCCGGCGTCCGACGGCGGCGTCGAGGATGCCGTCACCGAGCGCTTGCAGCTTAAGCGCCCGCCAGCGCGCGGCACCCGTCGGGAACATGGCCGGGCCGTCGCCCACGCTGTCGAGGTATTCGCAGATCACCGGGCTGTCGAACAAGGCGAGCCCGTCATCGGTCACGAGGCACGGCACCTTGGACAGCGGGTTGTCGGCCAGCAGGGAAGCCGGGGACTGGTGGGGGTTGGCGCGGACGCGCTCGATCTGGCCGTCGATGCCGCGGGTGATGGCGCAGGCGAGCACCTTGCGCACGTAGGGGCTAGTGGGCGAGTAGTGGAGCTTCACGGCGCGACCTTTCTCAGAACGTGTCCTTGCGCGCGCGCAGATCGGCGAAGGTCGCTTCGTCCGGCGCGCGCAGGAACGGGTTTTCCGCCTGCTCGTCCACCAGACGCGAGGGAATCGTCGGCCGCCCGGCCGCGCGCAGGCGCTTCACCTCGTCATAGCGCGCGGCCAGCGCCTTGTTCTCTGGTTCCACCGTGACCGCGAACCGCGCGTTGCTTTCGGTGTACTCGTGGCCGCAGCAAACCAGCGTCTCGCCCGGTAGCGCGGCCAGCTTGCGCAGGCTGGCGAACATCTCGGCCGCTGTGCCCTCGATCAGCCGCCCGCAGCCGAGGCTGAACAGGGTGTCGCCGCTCAGCAGCACCGCCCCGTCCGGGAAGAAGAAGTTGATCTGCCCGCGGGTGTGCCCGGGCGTGTTGATCACCCGACCCCGGGCCTGGCCGAGCGCCACTTCGTCGCCCTCGGACAACGCCTGGTCGAGCCTCGGCAAGCGGTGCGCGTCCGCGCTGGCGCCGACGACGGGGCAGCCGAACCGCGCCCGCACCTCGTCCGTGCCGGCGATGTGATCGGCGTGGTGGTGCGTGAGGAGGATCAGGTCGAGCCTGCCCACGGCTTGTTCCAGCGCGGCGATCACTGCCTTGGCGTCGGCCGGATCGACGATCCCGACCGCGCCGCTCGCCTCGTCACGCAGCATCCAGGCGTAGTTGTCGGACAAGATGGGGACGGCGGTCGGGATGATGCTCATGGCGTGACTTTAGGCGCGCTCGGGGCGGCGGTAAACGCGGCCTTGTGTTATGCTCGGTTGATGGGAACGGACGCGCACGGGGCGGCGGAGTTCTACGGCACGACGCGGGGCACCGTCGCGGGGCGGCTGCTGCGTGAGCGCTTGCGTCTGCTGTGGCCGGATTTACGGGGCCAATCGGTGCTGGGCTGCGGCCACGCGACCCCGTATCTGCGATTGTGGCGGGAGCAGGCGGGCCGCTGCGTCGCCGTCACGCCGGCGACACGCGCCGTCGCGCGCTGGCCGGCGGGCGCGCCCAACCTTACCTGCGCGGCCGAGGAGCAGGCCTTGCCGTTCCCCGACCTGTTCTTCGATCGGATTCTGCTCGTCCACGCGCTGGAGACCGCCGAGAACGCCCGCGGCTTCCTCCGCGAGATTTGGCGGGTGCTGCGCGACGACGGCTCCCTGCTCGTGGTCGCGCCCAACCGGCGCGGGCTTTGGGCGCATGCCGAGAACACCCCGTTTGGCCACGGCGAGCCGTTCTCGGCCGGGCAGATCGGCCGCTTGCTGAATGCTTCCCTGTTCCGGGTGGAGCGGCGGGACGTCGCGCTGTTCATCCCGCCCGCCCGCATGCGCTTGATCCTGCGCGGGGCCTCCTTGATCGAGCGCGCCGGCCAACGCGTGGCGCCCCGCTTCGCCGGCGTCACCATCACGGAGGCGGTGAAGGATTTGTATGGCGCCGTGCCGGCCGACGCGGTGCCGCGTCGCCGCCGCGTGCTCGCCGAAGTGGGGTGAGGCTCACCCCCGCCCGACTGCCGACACCGCGAGCAGCAGCCAACCGACCATCAGCAAGGTGCCGCCGGCCGGGGCGACCCCGGCCAAATGCACGCCGCCGAGTGCGAGCAGGTAAACGGCGGCGCAGAAGCCGAACAGGCCGAGGCTGAACGCGGCCCCCGCGAAATGCACGGCGAGGCCGCCCGCCCGCGCCGCCCAGATGCCGCACGCCACCAGCGCCAGCGCGTGCCAACCCTGCATCTGCACGGCACTGCGCAGCATCTCGAGCCCCGGCCCTTGCAGGCCACCGTGGGCCGCGTAGGCAGCCATGCCGACCGCGGTCAGTCCCGCGAGCGATCCGAGCGCGATCCAAAGCCGGTGCATGGCCTCCGATGTGGGGGCGTTCGGCTTGTTTCGCCAAGCCTCGCGGC
>CAXUIE010000291.1:0-2732 GCA_964250825.1 uncultured Acidisphaera sp.
AGCCAGAGCGGCGCCGCCACTTCGAACAGTGGGAACGTCCTGCAGTCGCTCGCGACCGACATCGCCCGCGCGCTGCAATCCTACAGCAGCGGCGCGTCGGCGAGCCTGGCCTCCTCCGCCACGGCGGCGCAGTCGGCGCTCGGTTTGGCCGCCTGAGCCCGGCCTACCGGCACATCATGACCGGCAAGGTCGCGTTCTCCAGCACGTGCCGCGTCACCCCGCCCAGGATGAGCTGGCGGAGCCGCGAATGCGAATAAGCGCCCATCGCCAGCAGGTCGGCGTTGAACTCGCGCGCGGCGGCCAGCATCCCGGCTCCCACGTCGCGATCAATCGGGCGAAACGTCGCGAGCTCCGCGCGGACCTCGTGGAGGGCCAGATAGGCGGCGAGATTCTGCGACCCGGGGCCGCGCCGTTGATACTCCTGGGCCGACAGCACCCGCACCGCCTGGGCCCGCTGCGTCCAGGGCAGCACCGCGTGCACCGCGGCCGCCGACTCGGCGGTGCCGTTCCACGCGATGCAGACGCGGCTGCCGACGCTGGCGGGCGCCGTTCGGGGCGCGATCATCACCGGCCGGCCGGAATCGAACAGCACCGCGTGGAGCGCGTCCGACGAGGACACGTCCTCGCCCGCCTCGGGGTGCGGCACGACGGTGAGGTCGGCCAGCCGCGCCAGCTGCGCGACCAGATCCTCCTCGCGTCCGGTCACCGACGCGAAGCTCGCGGTGGCGCCGGTTGGCCCGGCCTGCCCGTCGGACACGACGACGTCGTTGTCGTGGACGAACCGCTCGAACATCGCGCGCACCGCGTGGGCGCGCTCGTTGCTTTCCTTCTCGGTCGCCGACATCATCTCCTCGATCATCGCGCCGGACAGGCCTTCCCCGGCCAACGGCGCCACGTCCCGCGAATCGACCCGGACGTGGAACGCGCTGACGTGCGCGTCCCACATGCGCGCCACCATCAGCGCGGTCTGTAGCGCGGCGCCGCCCGCCGCGGTGCCCGTCAAGGGCAAGAGGATCTTGCGGATTTCCATGTCGGTGGCCTCTCGCTTACGAGAACGGCGCGACCCTAGCACGACGCGGCCGTTTCGGGATGCTCACGGAAACAGCTTGCCCGTGGCCCAGCCATCCCCCTCTCGGGTGTAGGTCGTGCGGTCGTGCAAGCGGAACGGCATGTCCCGCCAGAATTCCCAATACGCCGGCACCACCCGGTAGCCGCCCCAGTAAGGCGGGCGCGGGATGTCGTCCTCGGGGAACTGCGCCGTGCGTTCGATCAACCGGCGCTCGAGCTCGGCGCGGTCGGCGAGCGGGCGGGACTGGTCGGACGCCCAGGCGCCCAGGCGCGAAACGCGGGCGCGGGTGGCGTAGTAAGCGTCGGCCTCGGCGTCACCGGCCGGCTCGACGGCGCCCTCGACCCGCACCTGCCGGCCGAGCGTCTTCCAATGAAACAGCAGCGCGGCGCTGCGATTGGCCGCGAGCTCGGCCCCCTTGCGGCTTTCCCGGTTGGTGTAGAACACGAGACCGCGCCGCCCGCCGGCTTCCGCTCGATCGATGCCTTTCAGCAGCACGATGCGCGCCGCCGGCGCGCCGTCGGCTGCGGCCGTGGCCAAGGTCATGGCGTTGGGGTCGTTGGGCTCGGACGCTCCCGCCTCGCCCAGCCACACGGCGCGCTTGGCGAACGGCGTGTCGGCTGCAACCATGGCGGCCTCGTGGGCGGGGCATTGGGGCGGCGTCCGCCGCCGCGCGCCAGCGCCTCTTGCCGCCCCTCGCATCGTTGTGCCACCACCCAAGGCGCCACCACCCAAGGTGCCGACGGCCGCGCCCGGTGCCCCCAAGAGGATGCCCCATGCCCGAGAGCGCCATCGAAGCCACCCAAAGCCCGGTGAAGGGCAGCCTGATGGCCGGCAAGCGTGGCTTGGTGATGGGGGTCGCCAACGAGCGGTCGATCGCCTGGGGGATCGCGGCGGCCTGCGCCGCGCAGGGGGCCGAGCTCGCCTTCACCTTCCAGGGCGAGGCGCTCGGCAAGCGGGTGCGCCCGCTCGCCGAAAGCGTCGGCTCCGGGCTGGTCGTGCCGTGCGACGTCGGCAGCGAGGAAGGCATCGACGCGGCGTTCGGGGCGGTGGAGGCGCGATGGGACCGGCTCGATTTCCTGGTCCACGCGATCGGCTTCGCCGACAAGGCGTACCTGCGCGGCCGCTACCTCGACACCCCGCGCGCGGCGTTCCTCCAGGCGATGGACATTTCCTGCTACTCCTTCACCGCCGTCTGCCAGCGCGCGGTGCCCTTGATGGCGCATGGCGGCTCGTTGCTCACCATGACCTACCTCGGCGCCGAGCGGTGGATGCCGCACTACAACGTCATGGGCGTCGCCAAGGCGGCGCTGGAGGCCTCGGTGCGCTATCTCGCGGCCGATCTCGGGGCGCAGGGCATCCGGGTCAACGCGATCAGCGCCGGGCCGATCAAGACGCTGGCCGCGAGCGGCATCGGCGATTTCCGCTACATCCTGCGCTGGAACCAGCTCAACGCGCCCATGCAGCGCAACGTGACCACCGACGAGGTGGGCGGTGCCGGGGTTTACCTGCTGTCCGACCTGTCGGCGGGGGTGACGGGCGAGGTGCATCACGTCGATTGCGGCTATCACCTGGTCGGCATGAAGAACCCGGCCGCGCCCGACATCGCCATCGTTGGCGAGGGTTAGATTAGCGGGTAGCCGACCAATGTTCTCGCGGAATACTC
>CAXUIE010000291.1:2742-4577 GCA_964250825.1 uncultured Acidisphaera sp.
GGACGGCTGCCCGCCGCGCTTGCCGCTCGGAGAGGCGGACATCCAGCCCTGGCTCGACCGCCGCCGTCCCGGCCAGTCCCGCTTCACGACGCAGCGCCAGGAGCCCGATCGGGTGCGCATCCTGTCCGGCGTGTTCGAGGGCATGACGACCGGCACCCCGATCGCGCTGGAAATCCTTAATGTCGACCAGCGCTCCAAGGATTACGGCGCCATCGCCGACCGCTTCCGCCCCGGCCACGCCGACCTCGCCTATCAGCTTAAATACGGCATCCGCGACCCTCGCGGGGGCGGGCGTTCGTCGGCGCGGGAAACCGCGATGCGGGTCGCGGCCGGAGCCGTCGCGCGTCGTGTGCTCGGCGCTTCCGTTCGCATCCGTGGTGCCTTGGTCCAGATCGGCCCGCATCCGATCGAGCGGGCGCGCTGGGATTGGGACGAGGTCGATCGCAACCCGTTTTTCTGCCCCGATCCCGCCGCCGCCGCCGTCTGGGAGGAGTATCTCGGCGCGGTCCGCAAGGCGGGATCGTCGGCCGGCGCGGTGATCGAGGTGGCGGCCGACGGCGTGCCGCCCGGCTTGGGCGCGCCGATCTACGGCAAGCTCGACGCCGACCTCGCCGGGGCGCTGATGTCGATCAACGCCGTGAAGGGTGTGGAGATCGGCGCGGGCTTCGCCGCCGCTTCCCTCGGCGGCGAGGCGAACGCCGACGAGATGACGATGGCGGACGGCCGCGTCGTGTTCGGCTCCAACCAGGCGGGCGGCATCCTGGGCGGCATCTCGACCGGCCAGCCGGTGGTGGCGCGGTTCGCGGTGAAGCCGACGAGCTCGATCCTGGCACCCCGTCGCTCCGTCGACCGGGCCGGACAGGAAGTGGAGGTGTCCACCACCGGCCGCCACGACCCTTGCGTCGGCATCCGCGCCGTTCCGGTCGGGGAGGCGATGATGGCTTGCGTACTGGCCGACCACCTGCTGCGCCATCGGGCGCAGAACCCGGACGCGCCCGAGGCGGCGCGGCTCCCGAGAAACTGACCGCCTGGCAGGCCGGCCCCGGTTGCCGGAACGGTTTGGGCGGTCCACTGTCCGGTGGCTGCCTAGGCGTCGAACGAACGACGCCGCAAATGGCTCCGTTCGATGCGCCCCCAATCGCTGGGATGATCCTTGTGCCCGACTCCGTCGATCTCGCCGCCCTGGACGCGTTCGTTGCGCTGATCGGCCTGCCCGCCTGGCTCGAACGGGTGCGGGCCATCCAGTCCTGGTCGTCCGACGGCCGCCGCGCCGGCCGGGCGCTGCTGCAATATCACGCGATCGAACTGGCGCTCGAACGGCTGCGTCGCCGCGCCAACAAGCCGCCGACGCCCGCCGAAGCGCGGCTCGCGGCGCTAGCCGCCGACTGCGCGGCGCTGTTCGAGGTGCTGTCATCGCCGGGTCGCGACCGGTTGCGCGCCACGCTTCGCGAGGCGATCGAGGGCGACGGGACGCTGGTGCCCGCGTTCCACCTGCTGCGGACGGCGGCGCTGCAGCGCGGGCGCGGCTTCGCGGTGAGCTTCGCCGGTTTCGAGGAGGAAGCGCCGTTCGATCTGCTGCTGCGCCGGGACGGCGTGGAGGCCGAGGTCGTCTGCGACACCATCTCCGCCGAGGCGGGGCGGGACGTGCATCGCGGCGCCTGGGTCAGGCTTGCCGATCGCATCGACCCCGACCTGCAGACCTGGCTCGCGGCTCATCCGGGGCGCTACGTCCTGAAAATGACCTTGCCGCGCGGGCTGCGCGGCGGCCTGCATCGGGACGGGGCCGAGGCCGAGCCGCTGGCCGTGCTGCACGATCGCATCCGGGGGCTGCTCGC
>CAXUIE010000292.1:0-4560 GCA_964250825.1 uncultured Acidisphaera sp.
GTCCGCACGTCGTCGTCGGCCGGCTCGGGCGTGAAATCCGGATCGTCCGTTGGCCGGGACAGGACTTCGTGCAACTCGCCGAGCCGCTTTCCCACGGCGCCGGCGAAGGCGAGATACGGCTTGAACGCTTCCGGGCTCGGTTCCTGCTCGTCCCCCGTGACTGCGATTTCCTCCGCTTCGCGGGCGAGGAAGTCGAGCGTGAAGCCCCAACCGTCGCCCTGATTGCGGACAAAACCTTGCACCAAGCCGAATGTGTTGGGCGTGCCGTCCGCGTCCACCCGCACCATTTCGCCGATCAAGGGCGCGCTGTTGCCGAAGCCCTGTTCGGTGAGATAGCGCGTCATCTCGCCTTCGGGATGCACGCCGGCCAGAACGCGGCGGACAAGCTTCAACACCACGAGATCGCCGATCACGAGCGAGCTGTTCGACTGCTCGGCCGAAAGCCGCCGGATTTCCGCGTCGTCGGCGAGATGAACCTGCTCCGCCCGCGATGTCGGGACAAAGCGCAGCTCGCCGCCCGGCACCTCCAGCCGGACCCTGTTCCGCATGGCTTTCATCACGCCGTGGGCGAACGAGTCGAGCGCGAAGGCATCCGTGAGGAAGCCGATATCGCGCCCGCGCCTGAGCCGCGTCAGCGCCAACTGCTGCACAAGCGGCCCGGGCTCGTCCTCTCGCGCGCCGCCAAAGGGGAGCGCGTAGCGTTCGGTCCGGCCGCCGACATCGGCTTCGAGTTCCGCAAGCAGCACGGCGCCGCCCGCGTCCGGCAGCCGCACGGCGTAGGCGATGCGAACCGCATCCAGCCGCTCACCCTTGGAGGCGAACCAGCGCCGCTTCGGCAGATAAGCCGGAAGCACCTCGCGCTCGAGCGAACTCCGGCTGACGCCGGACAGCAGGTCTTCGAGAGTGTGACGAACGACCAAGGTGGTGAACTCCGGCAGGGGCTCGGGTGCGGGCATGTGCCAGGCGGGAAGCTGCGCCTGCGCGGCCAGCAGGAACCAGAAGAAGCCGTACGGCGGCAAGGTGAGCAAGTAGGTAAGCTGGCCAACGGGCGGGAACACCGAGCCGCCGACGATGTCGACCGGCACCCGGCCACCGAACGCGGAAAGCTCGAGTTCAACCGCTTGCGCGGAGCGCGACAAGTTGCTGACGCAAAGAATGGTCTCGTCGCTGCCGTCCTCGTTGCGCAGCTCGCGGAGGAACGCAAGCACCTTGCGGTTGCCTGGATAGAGGAACCGGAGCCCGCCGCGACCGAACGTCTTGTGCCGTCCGCGCACCGCGAGCATCCGGCGCGTCCAGTTCAGCAGGCTGTGCTGGTCGCCGAGCTGCGCCTCGACGTTCACCGCGTCGAACCCGTAAAGCGCGTCCATGATCGGCGGCAGCACGAGCCCCGCCGGGTCGGCGCGCGAGAAGCCGCCGTTGCGGTCCGGTGACCATTGCATGGGCGTGCGCACCCCATCGCGGTCGCCGAGATGGATGTTGTCGCCCATGCCGATCTCGTCGCCGTAATAGATCACGGGCGTGCCGGGCATCGACAGCAAGAGCCCGTTCATCAGCTCGATCCGGCGGCGGTCGCGTTGCAGCAGCGGGGCGAGACGGCGCCGGATGCCGAGATTGAGCCGCGCGCGGCGGTCGGCGGCATAGGTTTCCCAGAGATAGTCCCGCTCCTTGTCCGTCACCATCTCGAGCGTGAGCTCATCATGGTTGCGCAGGAAAATGGCCCACTGACAGCCCGGCGGGATCTCGGGGGTTTGCCGCATGATGTCGGTGATCGGGAAACGGTCTTCGCGCGCGATCGCCATGTACATGCGCGGCATGAGCGGGAAGTGGAACGACATGTGGCACTCGTCCGCGTCGCCGAAATACTGCTGCGCGTCCTCCGGCCACTGATTGGCCTCGGCGAGCAGCATCCGGCCCGGCGCGTAGGCGTCGAGCTCGGCGCGGATCCGCTTCAGCACGGCGTGTGTTTCCGGCAGGTTCTCGTTGATGGTGCCCTCGCGTTCCACGAGATAGGGCACCGCGTCGAGCCGGAGCCCGTCCACGCCGAGATCGAGCCAGAAGCGCATCACCGACAACACTTCTTGCAGCACGCGCGGATTGTCGAAGTTGAGGTCCGGCTGGTGCGAGTAGAAGCGGTGCCAATAGTAGGCGCCCGCCTTGTCGTCCCACGTCCAGTTTGATTTCTCGGTGTCGATGAAGATGATCCGCGTGCCGGCGTAGCGGTGGTCGTTGTCGGACCAGACATAAAAATCGCGCGCCGGCGAGCCGGGCTTCGCCTCGCGGGCTCGCTGGAACCAGGGATGCTGGTCGGAGGTGTGGTTCACCACCAGCTCGGTGATCACGCGCAAGCCGCGCGCGTGCGCCTCGTGGATGAACTTGCGCACATCGGCGAGCGTTCCGTACTCCGGATGCACCCCACGATAGTCGGCGATGTCGTAGCCGTCGTCGCGCCGCGGTGAAGGATAGAACGGCAGCAGCCAGATCGCCGTGACGCCAAGCTCGGCGATATAGTCGAGCTTCTGCATCAAGCCCCTGAAATCGCCGACGCCGTCGTTGTTGGAGTCAAAGAACGATTTCAGATGCAGCTGATAGATCACCGCGTCCTTGTACCAGAGCGGGTCCTCGATCGCCGGCAGCTTCGGCGCGCGCCCAGGGCTGTGACCGTGGCTCATGCGGCGGGCCGCACCCGCCAGATCGCATACGGCGCCGCCGGCTCCAGCCGGACGTGCTGCTGCTTGCCACGCCAAACCGCGCTCGTCCCGGTCAGCAGGTCCTCGACGTCGAGTGCCGCCGTGTCGGGCAGGCCCCACTCCCAGAGCGGCACGGCGAAATCCGCCTCTTGCGCGCCGTGCGGGTCGAGACTCACGGCGACCAGCACCGTGTTCGAGCGATCGGGCGTGGTCTTGCGATAGTAAATGATGGCGTCATTGAAGATGTCGTGAAATGCTACGTTGAGGTGCGAGTGCAGCGCGGGATTGGTTTGCCGGATGCGGTTGAGCCGAGTGATCTCGCGCACGATGTTGCCCGGCCGGTCCCAGTTCCACGCGCGAAGTTGATACTTTTCCGAGTCCGCGTACTCCTCCCGGCCCGGCAGCGGCGTGGCCTCGCATAGCTCGAAGCCGTTGTAAACACCCCACAGCCCGGAGAGCGTGGCGGCCAGCGCGGCGCGGATCAGAAACCCGGGCCGCCCGGAGGTTTGCAGGAACACCGGGTTGATGTCGGGCGTGTTGACGAAGAAATGCGGCCGGAAGAACTCGCGCGGCGACGTGGTCGCCAGTTCCTCGAGATACTCGGTCAGCTCCCGTTTCGTGTTGCGCCACGTGAAGTACGTGTAGGACTGCGAGAAGCCCACCTTGGCGAGGCGATACATCACCTTCGGCCGGGTGAACGCCTCAGCCAGGAAGATCGCGTCCGGATAGCGCGCCCGCACCTCGCCGATCATCCAGTGCCAGAAGGGCAGGGGCTTGGTGTGCGGGTTATCCACCCGGAACAGCCGGATCCCCTGGCCTGCCCAGAACAGCACCACGTCGCACAAGGCCACCCACAGATCGGGCACCGCTCCAGGGGCATAGAAATCGACGTTGACGATGTCCTCGTATTTCTTGGGCGGGTTCTCCGCGTACCGGAGCGACCCGTCGGGCCGCCAGTCGAACCAGTCCTTGTGCTCGCGCAGCCACGGGTGGTCCGGGGAGCACTGGATCGCGAAGTCGATGGCAAGCTCGATGCCGTGCCGCTCGGCCGCCTCGCGCAGGCGCCGCAGATCCGCGAGTGTCCCGAGTTGCGGATGCAGGGCGTCGTGCCCGCCTTCCGCCGAGCCGATCGCGTAGGGGCTGCCGGGATCATCGGGCGCGGGGGTCAGGCTGTTGTTGCGCCTTGCGGTTTTTCCGCCCGAGCGGGCTGATCGGCGGGAAGTACAGCACGTCGAACCCCATGTCGCGGATGCGCGGTAGGTGGCGTTCGACGTCGGCGAAGGTGCCGTGCCGCGCCGGATCGTCGCTTAGGGAGCGCGGGAACACCTCGTACCAACTGGCGAACCGGGCGGCGGTGCGTTCCGCTTGCACCTGCAACGGAGGCTCCACCCGGACCGCGAACGGGCGAGGATCGGCGGCCGCCAGGACCGCCGCCGTCTCGGCCGACAGAAGCAGCGCGCGCCGCTCCGCTTCATCGAGGGAGGCCAGCCGCTCGGCGAGCGCGGCCGCGGTCGGCTCCGCGGCTACTTGGGCGATCTCGCTCACCAGCGCGACGCCTTCCCGCACCTCGAGCCGGGTACCGACACCCGCCGCCTGCTTCTTGCCAAGCTCGTCGCGAAACGTGCCGAACGCGTCACGCCACGCCTCGACGGTGAACAAGTATGTGCCGACCTCGGAAAGCGGGAAGCTTGCCTGCCAGCGATCATTGCCGAGCGGGCGCATCCGCGCTTGCCGCCAGGTGCTCTCGCGGGCATCCCGCCAAAGCAGCGCCACCCCGAGCACGTCGTGGCCGTCGGCGATGATGTCGGCCTCCACCACCACCGTCTCGCCGACCACGCGCTTGACCGGAAACAGCCCGTTCTCGACCGAGGGC
>CAXUIE010000293.1:0-404 GCA_964250825.1 uncultured Acidisphaera sp.
GCCTTTGAGGGCGGGGGCGGCGGCCCGGGAGGCTTTGCCGGCGGCTTCGACTTCGCCGCCGGGGCCGGCGGATTGGGCGACATCTTCGACCAGATGTTCGGCGACTTCGCCGGCCGACGCGGCGGCGGCGGGCGGGCCCGAGCTGGGGCCGACCTGCGGCAAAGCGTGGAAATTGAGCTCGCGGACGCCTTCACCGGCACCAAGGTGAGCCTGCGCGTGCCGACTCGCGTGTCGTGCGAGGCCTGCAACGGTACCGGAGCCGAGGACAAGAGCAAGGGGGCCGACTCCTGCCAAACCTGCGGCGGGGCGGGCAAGGTCCGGACCCAGCAGGGTTTCTTCCTGGTGGAACGCACCTGCCCGACCTGCGGCGGCTCCGGAAAGGTGTTGGAGCCCGTCGGCGACGC
>CAXUIE010000293.1:414-4518 GCA_964250825.1 uncultured Acidisphaera sp.
GGGGCCGGCCGGGTGATTCGCAACCCGTGCCGGGTGTGTCACGGGGCCGGCACCGTGCAGCGCGACCGCTCCCTCCAAGTGACGATCCCGGCGGGGGTGGAGGACGGCACGCGCATCCGGCTCGCGGGTGAGGGCGAGGCAGGCGGGCAGGGTGCTTCGCCCGGTGATCTTTACGTGCATGTCAGCGTCCGCCCGCACGAGATTTTCCAGCGCGACGGCTCCAACATCCTGATGCGCGTGCCGCTGCGCATGACGCAGGCCGCGCTCGGCGGGGATATCGAGGTGCCGTCGGTCGACGGAAGCAAGGCGCGCGTGAAAATCCCGCCCGGGACCCAGACGGGCGACCAGTTCCGGCTGCGCGGCAAGGGCTTTTCGGTGCTCCGCAGCGCGGTTCGTGGCGACATGTACATCCAGGTCGCCGTCGAGACGCCGCAAAACCTCAATCGCCGGCAGCGCGAGTTGCTGGAGGAGTTCGAGGCGGAAGCCACCTCGGACGGCAAGGGCCACCCCGAACACGAAGGCTTCTTCGCCAAGGTGAAGGAGTTCTTCGAGGGGCCACGAAGCTAGCTGAAAGCCGGCGAGTGCTCGGTCACGTCACGATCGGCGGACCGACTTCATGCGCTCGGCGGTGTTCTAGGACGCCGCGCTCGCCCCGCTCGGGATTGCGCGGCTGTTCCGCGACGGACCTCCCGGGCTAAGGGGAGGGAGGTCGCCCGTATTCTAAATCAGCGCGCGGCCCGAGGTGGGCGCCGCCACGCATGTCGCGCTCACCGGACGAACACAGATCGAGGCTGCCTGCGGTCGCGTCCCGGGACGTGGTGTAGGAGCTGTGGGTAAGTAGCCCGCCGAAGCGACCGCCAAGAGTCTGGCGCGGGCGGGCTACTTATCCACGGCGGTGGCCACCGTGGCGGCGATGGATAGGGTTGGGTTGTCCAAGCTGGCGGCGCTGATGGACGATGCAGAGCCCGACGTGCTGGCCTACATGGACTTCCCGGCGCCGCATGCTGCCCACCGGATACATCGGGTGCGCGGCGTCGCCGAGCAGCGTGAAGCGTCCTCGCGTCCACCACGGCAGCGGGTCGCGATCCGCTATCGGATACTCCCAGCATTCTGGTGTCGCGCGGACCAAAGCTTCCACGTCCAGGCCAGGGATGCGGAACCGCCGGACGTGGGGCAGAAGGTCCGCAAGACGGCCGCGTCGCGCCCAGTCCTGGCGAGACGGCGGCGGATCGGTTCCATCGCCCATCCGCACGCACACGACCCAGTTCGTCAAGCGCCTGCCCGGGGTCGCCCCGGGCCCGATGGGGTAGAAGATGAGTTTCTCCCGCATGTCGCCCGCGACCAGCATCACGTCGCCGGTCCCGTAGGCCGGCCAGTCCACCGCGCCCCGCCACATGTGAATGCCCGACCAGCGGATGCCGCCGTCGTCGGGGTGCAGCGCCACGTGCAGGGCCGAGTGGATCCCATCCGCGCCCACCAACACGGTGCCGCGCATTTCTCGTTCCCCGCCCTCGGCGCGCGCGAACCGCGCCAACACGCCGCAGGAGGTTTGCGTCGCCGCGGCCAGGCGGCAGCGATGGCCACCCCGCCCTCTCCCAAGCGCTGGCGCGCTGCCCGCCACAGGATGCCGTGCAACCGGCCGCGGTGGATCGAGAATTGCGGCACAGGATGCCCCGCTCCGAGGCCGCGAGGCTCCGCCAGGATCAACTGGCCGAAGCGATTGAGGTAGCGGAGCTCCCGTGTCCGTATCGCGGCCGCGTCGAGCGCCGGCAACAGCCCGAGCGCGGCGAGCTCGGCGATCGCGTGGGCAGGGTGTTGATCCCCACCCCCAACTCACGGACCTTCCGCGCCGCCTCGAACACCATGCACGAGATGCCGCATTCGTGGAGCGAGAGGGCGAGCGTGAGCCCGCCGATCCCGCCGCCTGCGATGAGCACCCGCATGGCGCATCGCTAGTTGGCCTGCAAATGCCTGACGCGCGGCAGCACCTCCTGCGCGAGCAGCTTGAGTGAATTGTGCCAAGCGTCCGGCTTGTCGGCGTAGTCGAACCCGAGCACCAGCAGGGTGCCGAAACCGCCGACATCGTTCCACATGGCTTCCAGTTTTTGGGCAACGGTCGCGGGCGACCCGATCAGCCAGTTGTGCCGGGCGCAGTAAGCCGCGGTGACGTCCGAATCGGTGACGGATTGATCGTGCTTGAAGTAGTGCGTGAACTGGAAGTCACGGAATAACGGCATCAGGTACTCGTCCATCATCCGGCCCATCATGTCGCCGGCCGAAAGACGAAACGCTTCCTCGTCGGTTTCCGCGACGAACACTTCGCGCACAAGGCGCCATGACGAGCGCCGCGGCGTGAGGCCCTTGGAGCGCGCGCCCTCCGCGTAGGCATCCCAATGGCTGGCCACGTAGCCGGTGTTCAGGTTGAGGCTCATCGGCATGAAGCCGCGCTCGCCGGCCATCCTCATGGTGGACGAGTTCGGGCTGAGGCCGGCAACGCCGACCGGCGGGTGGGGCGACTGCACCGGCTTGAGATGCGGCACCAGGGTCGTGTTCATCCGGTCGGGCTTGTCGATGGTCCAGAACTTGCCCTCGTGGTGGAACGGACCCTCGTCGCTCCACAGCCGCATGATGATGTCGAGCGACTCCCGCGTCATGTCACGATTCACGCCCGACATGCCGTCCACGTTGAACTGCGCCCAGTCGCTCGGGAGGCCGCTCGCGGCGATGCCGAAGTTCAGCCGACCGTCGGAAAGGTGGTCGAGAAAGGCGATCCGGTTCGCGAGTTCGGCCGGATTATGGTACGGAAGCAAAATGCCGCCCGGGCCCATCCGCAAACGCTTGGTCTCGCGGAACGACTGCGCGAGCAGAAGGTCGGGCGACGGGTTGGGCTCCCACGGCGAGGTGTGGTGCTCGCCGATCCACGCCTCGGCGTATCCGAGCTCGTCGAGCCAGCGCAGGGTTTGCAGGTCCCACTCGTTCCCCTCCTTCAGGTCGCGCTCGGGCGGGTGCGAGGGCATCGCGAAGTAGCCGAGTTCCATGATGGACTTCCTCTCTTTTGCCCTGGCTTGATTGAAGCGCGCCAGGCGCGTTGTCAGGCCGCAGCAAAAGCTAACACGACGGCGAGAGGGGTCCAAAAGTCAGACGGGGCCGCGATCGGCCGGCCTCGCGCCTCGGTAGAGCGCGGCCAGATCGCAGGCGAGCTCGACGCTTCGAGGAAAGCGCGCTAGCAGATCAGGCTTTTTCCACCTGGCTGTATTCGAGTTCAACGGGTGTCGAGCGGCCGAAGATCGAGACGCTGACCTTCACGCGGCCCTTCTCCTCATCGACCTCCTCCACCGTTCCGTTGAACGAGGTGAACGGGCCGTCCGCCACGCGGACCTGCTCGCCCACCTCGAACAGGATGGCTGGGCGCGGCCGCTCCACGCCCTCTTGGGCCTGCCGGATAATCCGCTCGGCTTCCGCCTCGCTGATCGGGCTCGGTCGGGTCTTGGTGCCGAGAAAGCCCGTGACCTTGGGCGTGTTCTTGACCAAGTGCCAGGCGTCGTCCGTCAGGTCCATCCGAACCAGCACGTAGCCGGGAAAGAACTTGTGCTCGGAGTTCACCTTCTGCCCGCGGCGCACTTCCACGACCTGCTCGGAAGGAACCAGCACCTCGTCGAACTGCTCACCGAGACCTTTCTGGGCCGCCTGCTCCTTGATTTGCTGGGCGATCTTCTTCTCGAACCCCGAGTAAACATGCACCACGTACCAGCGCTTCGCCATGAAACGCGCTCTCCTTAAATTTGCACGGCGAATAGCGCGCGCACGCCGATGCCGACGAGCTGATCGACAACCAGGAAGAACACCGCCGCCAGGGCCACCATCGCGAACACGAGGCCGGTGGTCACGAGGGTTTCCCGGCGCGACGGCCATGTCACCTTGGCCATTTCGCTCCGCACCTCGCGGAGGAAACTCGCCGGATTGAACGCCACTCGACCGCTCCTTTTTTCCGCGACTTCATGTGGGTCGATTTCGCGCGGATGCGATGGCAGGGGTGGAGGGTCTCGAACCCCCAGCCTCCGGTTTTGGAGACCGGCGCTCTAGCCAATTGAGCTACACCCCTGC
>CAXUIE010000294.1:0-4472 GCA_964250825.1 uncultured Acidisphaera sp.
GTGAACGACGAGGTTCGCGCGGCCTTGCAGGTCCGTCCCGCCGATCGCGGCGAGCGGGGCCAGATCCGGCAGGTCGAGCGTGGTCTCGACCGCGAGGTCCCCGCCGGTTCGCGCCGTGCCCTGCGCGGCGATCAGGGGGTGGGCCAAGGTGAACGCCACCGGGCGGTCGGGCGCGTCCAGCCGGGCGTCGGCGGTCAGCCGCACGGGGGCCGCCGCGAGCAGGTCGGGCTTCGGGCCGGGGATGCGCAAGCCGTCGAGCGTCGCATCGAGCTGCGCCCTGCCCGCATCGCCACGGAGATCGGCGGCGATCGACTGGACGGAGGCGCCCGCGGCCGCCAACGCCGCGACCCGAAGGGTTCCCGTCGCGGTCGGCTTGGTCCACGCACCGCGCACCTTCGCGTCCAGGTCAACCGACTGCCACGACAAGCTCGCAGCCGGGGCCATCGCCGGCGCGTGCGCGGCGATGGTGACGTCCGCACTCTGATGCGTGAGATCGACCGTCCCGTTGGCGACGGCGTGGAGCGGGCCTGCGGCAAGGGCGAGCTTGGTGCCGATGGCGTCGCGGGGGCCGGCGAGGGTCGCGTCCAAGGCGATCGCGCCGAGGTCGGGCAAGCGAGCGAGGCCGGAGATCAGCCCGTGTGCCGGTTCGCGCACCGTGACGGTCGCATCGATGCGGGCCGGCGAAAGGTCGCCCTTTACGGCGTATAGCGCGTCTCCGCTGGTTGCGCGCGCCGTCACGTCGGCGCTGCCCTGCTCGAGCGAGGCCACGGCCGCGCTGCCGTTCACGACGAGCACGACCGGCTTGCCTGTGAGCGGCGCGCCGAGGTCGAGCCGCTCGACGGCAAGTTGGCGCACCGTGACCGACACCGGGAGGTTGAACGTCCCCGTCGACTGCGACCTCGGCTGGGAGGCGACCGGCAGGCGCGCGAAATCCACATGCGCCGCGCTGAGCCGGTCGATCAGCGCGGCGCGGCCGATCAATCGGAATGGCGACCAATCGAGCGTCAAGCCATCCACGGTGACGTAGGCGCCGCCCGCGTCGCGGAGCTCGAGATGGCCAAGCCGGAGCGCGTCGGGAAATCGCCCGCCGAGATCGGCGATGCGCACGGCGCCCCCAGTGAGCGAGCCCACCTGGCTTTCGATCAGCGCCCGCCCCGGCCCGATATTGGCAAGCAGCAGGACGACGGCGACCAGCAGCATCGGGATCGCGACGATGACGCCGAGGGCGACGAGGAGAATGCGGAGGAGCCGGCGCATTTAGGCGACAACGCCGTGATTGCGAGGAGCGCAAGGATTGTCATCGCGAGGAGCCCATGGGTCGGGCCGAAAGCCCGCCCGAGGACAGGCCCCGTGGCGGGGCGATCCATCGGCCGCCCAGGATCGCCCCGCCGCCCGGGGAGGCGGCGCGCGATGCCGGCGGCTGGAGACGCGATGCCGTGGGATCATCAAAACGCCTCCCCGATCCCGATGTAGAACTCCAACGTGTCGGACCCTGGCTGCTTGCTGAGCGGGACGGCGATGTCCGCGCGGATCGGGCCGATCGGCGTGTAGTAGCGCGCGCCAACGCCGACGCCGGTCCGCCATGTCCCGCCGCCAGGGCCGCCGTTGGCCGTGACCTGGCCCGTGTCCAGGAACATGGCCGCGCCAAAGCTTTGAAGGATCCGCTGGCGGAACTCCACCGTGCCGGCAAGCACGGAGGTGCCGCCTTCTGGGTTGTCGCTGATCGGGAAGTGCGGCCCGATCGACTGGTAGCGATAGCCGCGCACGGTGGCGCTGCCGCCGGCGTAGAATCGCCTGTCGGGAGGCAGCTGGAACTGTGTCGCACCCTGCGCGTCGCCGACCAGCCCGCGGAACGCGACGATCGAGCGCCCGGGATCGGTCAGGTCGAGGCGGTTGAGGTCAACATAGGTCGAGCCGTTCACCTGGAGCAGCACGAACGTCGCGTCTGGCGTCCCGAGAGACTCGGTTGGGGTCGCGGACGCAGCCGCGCGAATGCCCCGCGTCGGCAGGAACAGATTGTCCGTGCTGTCATAGGTCGCCGTGATGGGAAGTCCGATGAGGGTATAGTCGCGGCCCACGCCTTCCTGCGTGATGTGCTCCTGCTCGCCGGATATCCCAACGCTGCCGCTCCAATGGTCGGAAAACTTGCGGTTGATCAGCAGATCGGCGGTCACGGCTGTCTGGTCATAGGCTTGAAGCGATTGCTTGACCGCGCCGAGATCGGCCTGCAGCTGCTGGTCGCGTTGCAGGAAATCCGGCCTGATGAACTGAATGTTGGCGTTGTAGCCTGGCTGTCTTTCCGCTGTGCCGCCCCCCTGAAATCCAGCGGTGACGTTGAGCTGCTCGGCGTTGCCGAACAGGTTGCGGTCCGACCAGGTCGCGGTGAGGCCGGCGCCGAGGTCGGTGGCGTAGGCCGCGCCAAAGGTGACCACATGGCGCTTGCGCTCGGTCAGGGCGAAGGTGAGGGGCAGCTCGCCCGCGGCGTCCAACGCCGTCGCGGGCTCGGCGCGCACGGACGCGAACACGCCCTGCGACGCTAGATCCCGCCGGGTCTTGTCGATCGCTTCGGGGCTGTACTGCTCGCCCTGATGCACCAGCAGGCGGTTGCGGACGAACGATTCGTTCACGCCGTCGAGGCCGGTGATCGTGATCGGGCCGAGATCGACGCGCGGACCGGTTTCCACCGTGTAGCGCACATCAAGCGCGGTCTGTGCTTCCCGCAAGGTCGCGACCGGCTCGCTCACGCTGGCCAGCGCGTAGCCTTTGTTGCGCAACCCATCGAGCAGCCGAGTCCGGGCGGCGAGCACGTCGGACGCGATGGCGGGTTGACCGGGCTTGAGGTTGAGCGTGTCGCGCGCTGCGGCAGGAAGCGTCCCGTCGACAGTGACGGCGCCGAGATGGAACTGCACCCCCGGATCCACGGTCACGGCGACGGCCACCGGCGGCTTGGCGGGGGCGGCGGCGAGTGCCGTGGGTAGTCCCGGGTCGTCGAGCGCGCGCCCGGCGATGGTCACGGTGACGGTTCCCTTGTAGAAGCCGAAGCTTTGCAGCGCGGTCTGGAACCGTCCGGTGTCCTGCTGGGCGCGCGCGATCAAGGCGAATGGGCCGACCGGCGCGGTGTCGCGCAACGAGATGAGCACGGAAGACCCCGTGAGCGCCGCGTCGAGCGGGGCGTTGCCGGTCGGTTTGATGGTGACCGCGTAGGGCTGCGGGTCGGCGGCGCGCGTGGCCGAACTCAGCGGGAGGAGGAGCGCCGTTCCGAACAAGGCCGCCATGAAGCGAAGGCGGCGCGGACGGAGCGGGGCGTGCGGCATTCGGCGCAACCTAGCGGCCGACGCTAGCGGGCGCGACTCCTCCCATCTCGAGCCAAGCGCCTTCGGCGCGCGCGATGACAAACCCTGACCGGTTCTTGTGCAAGTGAAACCGCGCTAGCGCCCGCGCTCCGCCCGCACCGCTTCCTGCAATTCCGCCACGTCGATCGCGCCCGGGAGCAGCGTGTCGCCGATGACAAGGGCCGGCGTTCCCTGGATGCCGAGTGCGCGCGCGAGTTGCAGGTTGGCGGCAATTCGCCCCTGGACCGATGCCGATTCCATGTCGCGTGCGAGACGCTCGGGATCGAGCCCGACGCCGCGCGCCGACGCCAGGCCGCCCTCGTTGCTCGCGTCGGCGCCCCCCCCCCTCAGCCCCTCGCGCCCCTTATCGTAACCGCCCCGCCCCCCGTCGGCCTGAAGCTGGGCGGCAAGCAGCGCCTTGGCCCCCACCACGCTGGCCGGCCCCAGGATCGGCAGGTCCTTGTAGACTAGCCGCACGCCGCGGTCGCGCCCGAGCAGCGTCGCCATCGTCGGTTCGAGCTTGCGGCAATACGGGCAACGGGTGTCGAAGAACTCCACCACCGTGACGTCGCCGGTCGGATTGCCGCTCACCGGGTCGGCGGGGTCGGCCACGAGCGCGTCGTGCGATGCCGCGATCGCCGAGCGGGTGGAAGCCTGGCGGCGCGCGCTTTCGTCGGACTGGAGCGCTTCAACCGCGTCGCGCAGGATGCTGGGATCGCGCTTCAGCGCGTCGCGGACGATCCCCACGATCTCGTCTCGCTGAGCCGGGGTGAACGGATCGGCGCGCGCGCCCGACACGCCCAGCAGCACTCCCAGCAATCCCGCCAGCAACGGCCGCACCATCCGGCTTCTCCGTGTCAACGCCCGCGTTCAACGCCCGGGCCCGCTCCGCTTCGAACGGTTGCCGCCCGTTCGGAAGCCGTTTATGGCACGGTTCGCGGCGGATGTAGCGCGGCACGGCGCAAGCGGCCGCGCCATCCTGTTGAAAGGGGTTGCTTTGGTTCGGAACGGCGTCGGTCGGCTGCGCATGGCCGCGTGCCTCCTCGCGATCGCCGCCGCCGCGGCGGCCTGCTCCACCGTTTCGTCCGTCACCGGCAACCTGCTCGCTCCCACCCCGGCCGAGGGCGCGCCCGGCCCCGG
>CAXUIE010000295.1:0-2717 GCA_964250825.1 uncultured Acidisphaera sp.
CGATTGGGCCAACCTGCTCAGCGCCTGGGTCGAGGCGCACAAATATTACCCGCAGCAAGCGCTCATCAACGGCGAGGACGGAAGTCCGGAGGTCGATGTGACGGTGCGGCGGGACGGGCACGTGCAAGCGGTCGAGCTCGACACGCGCTCCGGCTCGCAATGGCTCGACCTCGCGCTGCAGGGGCTGTTCCGCGGCGCCAATCTGCCGCCATTTCCGGAGGGGACCACCGATCAGCAGCTGACCTTCCACTTCACCATGCATTATATCCTGGTGCGGCGATGACACGCGCCCCTCGGATCGCCGTGCTGGTCCCGTGCCACAACGAGGCGGTGGCGATCGGCGCGGTGGTGCGGGACTTCGCGGCCCACCTCCCGGGCGCTGCCGTCCACGTCTACGACAACAACTCGACGGACGGGACGGCGGCGGCGGCGCTCGCGGCGGGAGCAGTGGTGCGGCGGGAGGTGCTACAGGGCAAGGGCCACGTGGTGCGGCGCATGTTCGCCGACGTGGAGGCCGACATCTACGTGCTGGTGGACGGCGACAACACCTACGACGCCGCCGCCGCTCCCCGCATGGTCGAGCTCCTGCTCGACGAGCAGCTCGACATGGTGACCGCGACGCGGGTGACCGACCTGCCGGCGGCGTATCGGCGCGGCCATCGCGCCGGCAACCTGATGCTCACCGGAGTGGTGCGGCGCGTGTTCGGGGCGCGGATTACCGACATGCTGTCCGGCTACCGCGTGTTCAGCCGGCGGTTCGTCAAATCGTTCCCGGCGCTGGCCGCCGGGTTCGAGACCGAAACCGAGTTCACCGTCCACGCGCTCGAGCTCAAGATGCCGGTGGGCGAGCTCGCCGTCGCCTACCGCCACCGACCGCCTGGCTCGGCGTCCAAGCTGCGGACCTACTCGGACGGCATGCGCATCCTCCGCACCATCCTCGTGCTGGTGAAGGAGGAGCGGCCGCTGCCGTTCTTCTCGATTTGGGGGTTGGGCCTGCTGCTGCTCGGGGTCGCACTTGGCATCCCTGTGGTGCTCGACTTCCTGCGCACCGGGCTGGTGCCCCGGCTGCCGACGGCGGTGCTGGCGATGGGGCTCGTGCTGCTGTCTTTTCTCGCGTTCGCCTGCGGGCTGATCCTCGACTCGGTCGCGCGTGGGCGGAAGGAGCTGAAGCGCCTCACCTACCTGGCGATCCCCGCGGTCGGTCACGCCCGGCCCGGAGCGGAGGCGGAGAACGTCCAGGCGCTTTGGGTGGTAGGGCAAGCGGCGGGGCGCGATTGACCCTGCGCCCGGCGCCGCGCAGGATGCCGCGATGATTCTGCTGATCGACAATTACGACAGCTTTACGTTCAATCTCGTCCACTTCCTAGGCGATCTTGGTGCAACCTGTGATGTTCGCCGCAACGACGAACTCACCCCTCCCGACGTGCTGGAATTGCGTCCGGAGGCGATCGTGCTCTCTCCCGGGCCCTGCACGCCCAACCAGGCGGGCATCTGTCTCGATCTCGTGGCGGCGGCCGCGCCGAGCATTCCCATCCTGGGGGTGTGCCTCGGGCACCAGGCGATCGGGCAAGCGTTCGGCGGGAGCGTGGTGCGGGCGCCCGCGCCCATGCACGGCAAGTTGAGCGCCATATCGCATGACAACAGCGACGTGTTCGCTGGCCTGCCCTCGCCGTTTCAAGCCACGCGCTACCACAGCCTGATCGTCGAGCGGGTCACGATGCCCGCGGCCCTGGCGCCCACGGCTTGGACCGACGACGGGCTGGTGATGGGGCTGCGGCACCGGGCGTTTCCGGTGTTCGGCGTGCAGTTCCATCCGGAAAGCATCGCGAGCCAGCACGGGCACGATCTCCTGGCGAACTTCCTCGCGATCGCGCGCGGAACCAGCCGGCCGGCGCGAGCCGCCTGACCCAGCGGCCGCGTGCCCACGAATCTCAGGCCCGTGCTGGAGGCGCTCGCGCGAGGGGAAACCCTCGCCGAGGGCGAGGCCGAGCAGGCATTCGGGATCATCATGGCGGGCGATGCGACGCCGGCGCAGATCGCCGGATTGCTGATGGCCATGCGGGTGCGGGGCGAAACGGTGGCGGAGCTCACCGGCGCGGTGCGGGCGATGCGGGCGCGGATGGCGGCGGTCGCCGCACCGCCCGACGCAATGGACGTGTGCGGCACCGGGGGCGACGGCGCGGGCACCCTCAACGTTTCCACCGCGAACGCGCTCGTGCTGGCCGGCTGCGGCGTGCCGGTGGCGAAGCACGGCAACCGCGCCCTCAGTTCGCGCTCGGGCGGCGCCGACGTGCTCGCCGCCCTCGGCGTCAACGTGGACGTCCCGCTGCACCGGCTGCCGGCCATCCTCCGCGCGACCGGTTGCGTGTTCCTGTTCGCGCCGCGGCACCACGCGGCGATGCGCCACGCCGCCGGGCCGCGCGTCGAGCTCGGCACCCGCACGATCTTCAACCTGCTCGGCCCGCTGGCCAATCCGGCGAACGTCCAGCTTCAGCTCACGGGCGTGTTCGACCCGGGCTGGGCGCGGCCGATGGCCGAAGCCCTCGGGCGGCTCGGCACCCGGTCGGCTTGGGTGGTGCACGGCGCGGGGCTCGACGAACTCACCTTGGCGGGGGAAAACCGGGTCGCCGTGCTGCGCGACGGCCGGGTGACCACCGGCGTCGTGGGGCCGGGAGCCCCCCGGGGGGGGGGGCCGCCGGGTGGGGGGCGAGAAACGG
>CAXUIE010000295.1:2727-4464 GCA_964250825.1 uncultured Acidisphaera sp.
CGGAAGACGCCGGGCTCGGGCGCGCGCCGGTTGCGGCCATACAAGGTGGCGATCCAGCCGTGAACGCGTCCGCGTTGCTCGCGTTGCTGCAAGGAACGGAGGGCGCCTACCGGGGCACGGTGCTGTTGAACGTCGCCGCCGCCCTGATAATCGCGGGCCGCACGGACGACCTCCGCGACGGCGTCGGCCAAGCCGCGGCGGCGATCGACGGGGGTGCCGCTCTCGCCGTTCTCGAAGCGCTGCGGCGCGAAACGTGCCTCGACGCCGACCCCGACTGACCGCGCGGGCCGGATGGAGGGAGATCTTATGGACCAGGCGCCTTTAGCCCAACTTGCCAACGATGCGATCCCCGACGTGCTGGTCCGCATTTGCGCGGAAACGCGGGCGGAGGTGCAGCGGCGCAAGGCGCTCACCTCCATCGAAGCCCGGCGTCACCGGATCGCGGGCAAGCCGCCGCCGCGCGGCTTCGGCCGATGCCTGATGGAGGCCACGGCGCGCGGCGAGTTCGGGCTGGTCGCCGAGATCAAGAAGGCGTCTCCGTCCGGCGGACTCATCCGCCCCGATTTCGATGCCGCCGCCTTGGCCCGCGCTTATAGCGATGGCGGCGCGGCTTGCCTTTCGGTGCTGACCGACGAGCCGTTCTTCGACGGCAGCACCGATCACCTCAAGGCCGCCCGCGCCGCCGTCGCACTTCCCGTGCTGCGCAAGGATTTCATCCTGGAGCCCTGGCAGGTTTACGAAAGCCGCGCGATGGGGGCCGACTGCATCCTGCTCATCATGGCGGCACTGACCAACGAGCAGGCGCGCGAGCTCGAGAGCCTCGCGCGGGCGCTCGACATGGACGTTCTGGTGGAAGTGCACGACCGGGCCGAGCTTGACCGCTCGCTCGGGCTGCAAACGCCGCTGATCGGCATCAACAACCGCAATCTCCGGACGTTGTACACCGACCTTGCCGTGACGGAGCAGCTGGCGCCGCAGGTACCGCCCGACCGCTTCCTCGTGGCCGAGAGCGGCATCCGCAGTCATGCGGACATGATGCGGTTGTCGGGGGTATGCGTGAACTGCTTCCTCGTCGGCGAGCATCTGATGCGCCAGCCGGACGTGGCGGCAGCGACGCGCGCCCTGCTCGGACGGTCGGACGCCACCAATTGAGCGACCGGCTCACCCATTTCGACCGGCGCGGCAACGCCGCGATGGTGGACGTTACGAACAAGCCCATCACGGATCGGACGGCGATCGCGCGCGCCCGCGTGTTGATGCGCCCTGAAACGCTTGGCTTGATCGAGCGCGGCGATACCCGCAAGGGCGACGTGCTGGGCGTGGCCCGGCTCGCCGGCATCATGGCCGCCAAGCGGACGGCCGACCTGATCCCGCTCTGCCACCCCCTGCCGATCTCGTCCGTCGCGGTCGAACTCGAACCCGACCCCGCCGGGAGTGCGGTCGAGATCACCGCGACGGTGCGCACCACGGGGCGGACCGGCGTCGAGATGGAGGCGCTCACCGCCGCGAGCGTCGCCGCGCTCACGGTCTACGACATGTGCAAATCGGTGGACCGGGGAATGCGGATCGAGGCGCTGCGCGTGATCCACAAGGACGGCGGCAAGTCGGGCGCCTTCACCCAGGAATAAGAGCGGCGATGATCAGCGTGGAGGAAGCGCGGGCGCGCATCGTGGCCAAGCTCCGGCCGACGCCCCCCGAAGTGGTCGCGCTGCCGGACGCGTGGGGCCGGGTGGCGGC
>CAXUIE010000296.1:0-2459 GCA_964250825.1 uncultured Acidisphaera sp.
GCTCGGCTGGGCTTCGCACCCGGGGATCCTCCGACTCCTTCTCCGCGCGGATCGGGCGCGCGGGATCGCTCGCGAGCGGGCGGCCGGCGCGCACCAGGGCGTCAAGGCGGTCGGCCACGCGTTCCGCCCGCTCCGTCAGGAACACGAGGTCTTCCTTCAGCCCCGACGCGGTCTCGATCTGCCGCGCAAGCTGACCACCCGCGCCTTCGGCCGCCGCGCGGAGGCGATCGATCCCGGCCTCGGCTTGCAGCGTGCTGGCGTTGAAACCCGTCACCAGCTCCTCGAGAACGGCGCGGTCCCGCTTCAGCACGCCGAGCGCTCGCTCCAGCCGCAACGCATGGAACAGCGTCGCCGCGAGCAGGCCGATGAGCGCGCATTCCAGGAGCCATTCCATCCCCGCCATTCTGGCTGCCCGAGGTTAGCGAACGGTCAACCGCGACCGCCTCACCGCTCGGTCGCCGGCGCGCGCGGCAGATCGCGCTCGATGCGCACCGCCATGCGGCCCTTGCGCCGGCCGAGGCGGCCCTCGAACAAGGAAACCGCGCCGCAGCGCAGTTGCACCGGCGCGTTCGGCGCGGCGTTGAGCACGATCCGCGTGCCAGGCTTGAACGCCATCACGTCCGACAGCCGCATCACCTGCTCATCGAGCAGCACGTCGAGATCGACGTCGGTGTTCCACAGCTCCTCGGCCAGGTGGGTTTCCCAGATCGAATCCCGGCCGAATTTCTCTCCCATGAACTGCTGCAGCAGGAACTCGCGCACCGGCTCGAGCGTGGCGTACGGCAGCAGCAGCTCCATCCGGCCGCCGCGGTCCTCCATGTCGACCCGCAGGCGGGCCAGCACGGCCGCGTTCGACAGGCGGTTGATCGTGGCGAAGCGCGGGTTCACCTCCAGCCGCTCGAAGCGGAACGTCACCGGGCACAGCGGGTCGAAGCTCGCCGAAAGGTCGGCCAGCACCACGGCGATCAGCCGCTCGACCAAGGTGCGTTCGATCGTGGTGTAGGGCCGCCCCTCGATGCGCATGGCCGCGGTGCCGCGCCTGCCGCCCAGCAGCACATCGACGATCGAGTAGATCATCGCGCTGTCGACCACCATCAACCCGTAATTGTCCCACTCCTCCGCCTTGAACACGGCCAGCATGGCGGGCAGCGGAATGGAATTGAGGTAGTCGCCGAAGCGAAGGCTCAGGATGTTGTCGATGCTGACTTCGACGTTGTCGCTGGTGAAGTTGCGCAGGCTGGTCGACATGATGCGCACCAGCCGGTCGAACACGATCTCCAGCATGGGCAGCCGCTCGTACGAGACGAGCCCCGAGCTGATGATCTTCTGCATCCCCGTCCGGCTTTCGCCGGCGGCGGCTCCCTCGTCGAAGCCGAGCAGGCTGTCGATTTCCGCCTGATTGAGCACGCGCGCCGGTTGCGCCGCCTCGTCGCCGTTCTCCGTCGCCGCACCCCAGGCGGCGGCGAGTTCCTCCTCCTCGGACGTGCCGCTCACTGGATCAGCATCTCGACGAACAGCACGTCCAGCACCTTGGCGGGCGCCGCCGCGAGATTGGCGCGGGCGATCAGCTCCTCGCGCAGCCGCTCGATGCCCGCCGAACCGCGCAGGTCCTCCGGCCGGGTTTCGCGCAGAAACGTTTGAAACATGTCGAGCACGCGCGGCAGGGCGGCTTGCACGCGGGCGATATCCTCGGGGCGGGCGAGTTCCATGCGCGGCTTGACCTTGATGTAGCTCGGGCGGCGCGGGTTGCCGTTGAGGTTGGCGACGATCTCCGGAACCTCGAAGAAGATCGGGGCGGCCGGGGTGGCCGCGTCATGCACTTCGGTCTGCGCCGCCGGATGCGACATGCCGAGCAGTTTCGGCAACACGCCGGCAAACCACAGCCCCGCGCCCGCCAGCAGCAGCAGCACGGGCGCGGCGATCAGCAGCAGCTTCTTCTTGCCGCCCTTCTTGCCGCCCGCCTCGGCCGGGCCGGACGCATCCACCGCTGCCGCCGTGCTCATCGAGGCCCCTTCGCGCAACGCGCCGCTCCGGGCCGGAACTTGGCAGCGGCTGGTTAACGAAAGCTTGCTCGACGGCGCTCTTGGCGGCTCAGGCCCGGCATCTTCGACCGCCGCCCGGCATAACTTGCCGCCCCGCGAAGGTCCGAACCGCCGAAATCGGCCCGACTCGCGCGAGAGGGTCAATGGCACGCCGCTTGCGCTTTCGATGTTCGCTTACGGCGGAACGTGGAGCGGAGCCGACCCGATGGACATTGCAACCTACGTGGCCACCTCGCGCCTGGTCGCGCAACAGCGCGGCATGGACGTGATGGCCAACAACATCGCCAACGCGGACACGCCCGGGTTCAAGGCGGAGCGCCTCCTGTTCAGCGACTGGATCGCCCGCCAACCGAATGCCCAGCCACCGCGCGGTGGCCAGACGATCGCGTTTACGCAGGACCGCGCGACGTATCGGGA
>CAXUIE010000296.1:2469-4456 GCA_964250825.1 uncultured Acidisphaera sp.
GTATCGGGAAGCCGAGGCCGGGTCCGTCAATCACACCGCCAATCCATTCGACATCGCGATCACCAGTGACGGTTTCTTCACCGTCGGCACGTCAAAAGGGCCGCGGCTGACGCGGGCTGGGCGCTTCGGGCTGACGCCGGACGGAACGGTGGCCGATGCGGACGGAGACGCCCTGCTCGATGCCAACGGCCGACCGGTGCAGATCGCGCAGGCCGACACGCGCATCACCATCGCGGGGGACGGGACGATGAGCAGCGAAAACGGCCCGATCGGCAAGATCGGCATCGTCCGCCCGGACGACGCGATGCAGCTCCACGCGGAAGGCGGTCGCCTGCTGCGCTCGGACGCGCCGACGACACAAGTGGCCGCCCCCAAGCTCGTGCAGGGCGCCGTGGAGGAAAGCAACGTGCAGCCGGTGACGGAGATGACCCGCATGATGACCGGGCTGCGCGAGTTCCAGTTCGTCACCCAGTTCGTGCAAGGCGAGGCCGACCGCCAGCAGGGTGCCATCGACAAGATCCTCGCCCGTCGTTCCTGACGCACGCGCGAACCGCAAGGAGCATCAACGAATGCGCTCGCTCGACATCGCCGGCACCGGCATGCAGGCCCAGCAGACCAACGTGGAGGTGATCTCCAACAACATCGCCAACATGACCACGACCGGGTTCAAGCGCCAGCGCGCCGAGTTCCAGGACCTGATCTACGAGAACCTCCGCCGCGTCGGCTCCAACAGCAGCGACTCGGGCACCATCGTGCCGTCCGGCGCGCAGGTCGGGCTCGGCGTTCGCACGGCCGCGGTCTACCGCATCTCCGAACAAGGCAACCTCACGCAAACCAGCAACAGCCTGGACGTGGCGATCCAGGGCCACGGCTATTTCCAGGTCACCCTGCCGAGCGGCGAGACAGCGTACACCCGCGACGGCACGTTCGGCCTCGCACCCGACGGCACCATCGTGACCGCCGACGGCTACGCCGTGCAGCCCGGTGTCGTCGTCCCGGCCAACGCCAAGTCGGTCACCATCAACAACGCCGGCCAGGTGCAGGTCTCGCTCGATGGGCAGACCGCGCCGCAAACGGTCGGCACCATCCAGCTCGCGGTGTTTCCGAACGAAGCCGGCCTGGAAGCGCAGGGTGACAACCTGCTGCTGCAAACCGCGGCGTCGGGCAACCCGGTGACCGGCACGCCCGCCTCGCCCGGCTTCGGCAGCGTGATGCAAGGCTTCGTTGAAAGTTCCAACGTGAACGTCGTGAGCGAGATCACCAACCTGATCACGGCCCAGCGCGCCTATGAGATGAACAGCCGGGTGATCACGACGAGCGACCAGATGCTCTCCACCCTGACCAATTTGCGGTAACCTCCATGCGCCCGTCGATCCTCGCCGCCTTCGCCGCCTTATTCCTCGCCCTGCCCTGCGAGGCGGCGACCTTGCGCCCCTTCGCCGTGCTGTCCGCACCCACCGTGCGGTTGTCGGACCTGTTCGACGATGCCGGGCCGAACGCCGCCCGGGTGCTCGGTCCCGCCCCGGCGATAGGCGGGCGGGTGGTGGTCGAATCCGCCCAGCTCGCCGCCATCGCGCGCCAGTTCGGCGTGAGCTGGCGGCCGATGTCGCTCGCCGAGAAGGTCGTGCTCGAGCGGCCGGGGCGCCCCCTTCCGCGCCAGGACGTGCTGGAAGCGGTGCGGGCCGCGCTTACGCGCGCCGGAGGCCCGGAGCAGCCGGACGTCGAATTGCCTGGTTTCGAAACACCCCTGGTGCCGCTCGACGGCACCGCCCAGTGCGTGGTGACGGAGGTTGACTACGACGCGGCCTCGGGGCGGTTCTCCGCCCTGCTCAGCATCACCGCCGACGCGATGGAGCCGGCGAACCTGCGGATCGCGGGCAAGCTGCAGGAAACGGTGGAGGTTGCGGTGTTGGCGAGCCGGCTGCCCGCCGGGACGGTCCTGCGCCCGGGCGATCTGCGGACCGCGCGGGTGCGCGCCGGGCTGATC
>CAXUIE010000297.1:0-4437 GCA_964250825.1 uncultured Acidisphaera sp.
CTCTCGAGCTCGGCCGCGTCAAGCCAAGCCATGCCGCCGGGCGCGGTCGTCCCCATCCGGCCGGTGATCGCCGCCGGAACGCCGTAGTGGGCGGCTTCCCGCGCCCTCAAGGTCGTCCCGCCGCGCGTGCTCATGGTCTCGTTGCCGCCGGAGACCGAGGCGCTGTGAACGCCGATCATGGCGCCGGGCTCGGCCACCTTGTCGCGCCCGGCGGCGAACAGGAGGAAGCAGGCGGACGCGCACACCGCGCGGGCCGGCACGACGACCGGCACCTCCAGTCGGCGGATCAGCCGGGCCATGTCGCGGGCCTCGACCACGCTGCCGCCCGGGCTGTTCAGCGCCAGCGCCGCGTAGCCGCCCTTCCCGAGCGCCCGCCGCAACCGGGCGAGGTCGCCCTCGACGATGTGGCCCTGCAGCAGCAGGGCGGCGGACGGCGCATCGCCCGGCACCGGCACGAGTTGGACGGTCATGGCGCGGGCCGGAGCAGCCGCCGCAAGCGCCAGGAGCAGCGCGGCGGCGAGGCGATCGAGGCGTGGGCTAGGCCGCGTCGCCAAAGATTCGCTGCCGCACCTTGTCGCCCACGCGGATGCCGAGCCTCGCCGTCGTGCCGGCCGCGAGCTCGAGCGTGGCACGCACCGGGCCGCGGCTGTCGATCTCGGCCAGGCTCTGCGGCACCGTGTTCTCGGCGATCGAATCGATGACGCCGTCCGAGCGGATGAACACCATGTCGAGCGGGGCGAGCGTGTTGCACATCCACATGCGCGACTGCTCCGACTGGCCCCAATCGAACAACATCCCGCCGTCGGCCGGCACGCTGGGCCGGGACATCAGCCCGATTTCCTGCTGAACCGGGGTCAACGCCATCTCGACGGAAAACGTGCGTTCGGCGCCGTCGCGGCCCACGATCACGAGTTTTTCCTTGGGCAGCGCCGGCTGCGGGGCGCGCAGCGTCTCCGGCTTGGCGCAGACCTGGGCCAAGGCCGGGGTTGTCGCGACGGCGAGGGGCAGCAGGACGGCGAGCAGGCGCTTCATGCGGACAACGTCTCCATCAGGGCCAGATCGGCCAATCGCTTGATTGCGTCGCGCACCGGGCCAGCCCTGGGCGCGTCGCGCAACGTGGTGAACCAGTGCGCCGGGGGATTGCGGCCGGCCGCGGGGTCGAACCGCAAGGGGCGGAGCACCGCTTCGGCGGCCGGCGGCAAACGGTCGGGAATGGCGAAGTCATTCAGGGTGCCCCAGATGCCGGCCCAGCAGCGGCCGACCGTCCAAGGATTGTAGCCGCCCCCGCCGAGCACCACCAGCCTCGGCGCCAGCGAGCGCACGGCGCGCGCCACCGACCAATAAGCGTTGTTCGACAGCGACAGCTTGGCGAGCGGGTCCTCTTGGAGCGCGTCGGCCCCGCATTGCAGCATGATCGCCTCGGGCCGCCGCGCGGCGATCAAGGGGAGGATGGCGCGCGTGAGCAAGTAGCCGAGCTCGCTGTCGTTGAAGCCTTGCGGGACCGGGAAATTGCGGGCGTGCCCACCCGCCCGGTCCTCCGCGGCGCCCGTGAACGGCCAACGCCCGGCCTCGTGGAGGCTGATCGTGAGCACGCGAGGGTCGTCGGCGAACGCGTCCTGCACCCCGTCGCCGTGATGCGCGTCGATGTCGAGATAGGCGATGTTGCCGATGCCGGCGTCGAGCCAGCTGTAAAGCCCGAGCACCGGGTCGTTGATGAAGCAAAAGCCGGAGGCGCGCGCCGGCCGGCCGTGATGCGTGCCGCCGCCCGGACAGTGGGCGATGCCGCCGCCGAGCGTCCGCCGGGCCGCCAGCATCACCCCACCCGCCGATATCGCCGGCCGGCGGAACACGTCGGGGTAGACCGGGTTGCCCTCGGCACCGATGCGGAACCGGGCGCGATCCGCCTCCCCGACCGACTGGTCGGCCTCGGCCCGGCGCAGCGCGGCCACGTAGTCCGGGTGGTGGAACCGGGCGAGTTCGGCGTCGGTGGCCATCGGCGCGTCGAGGTAGACCGCGTCGGGCAGCCAGCCCAACGCCCGGCAAAGGTCGGTGCAGGTCGACACGCGCGGGATCGCCAACGGGTGCTTCGGCCCGTAGCTCGAGCCGCGATAGATTTCGCTGCCGATGTAGACGGGGCGGAGGCGCGAACCGGGGTGCATGGCCGCCAGCAGGTGGCCTCGCCGATCGGGCAGGCAAGTGTGCTTGGCTGCAAGCGGTTGACCCGCGGGCCGTTTCACGCAGTATGAGCGCGACGCGCCCACACCGGACCGCGACAAGGGCGAGGAGCGCTCCAAATGGCTCCTGGGACTGCCCCCGGCCTGTTCGATCGCGCGCGGATCGTGGCCCCGCCCGGTTTCAATCGATGGCTGGTGCCGCCCGCGGCGCTCGCGATCCATCTATGCAGCGGCGTGGCCTACGGGGGCCTCGCCCCCGCGGCCAAGGCGGTCAGGAATGATGGGGACATCGGCCTCGGAAAATTCGACGGCGTGGCTGCGCTCGCCTGGCTCGCCGTCGGGCTTCCCATCGCTTGGGGCGTTTCCGTCGCGTTGTCGAGCGCGTGGGTCCTGTTCCGTTGAACGCGCACATGGACGCCACCGCAGAAATCGCGGACGCTCCATCCGCGCGCCGCGGGCCGCGGCCATTCCTTCCGCTAGGGAGGCTGCCACTGACCCCGGGCCTGCTTGGCATCGCGATCGCCGCCCTCGCCGTGATGCTGGCGGCCACGCCCGCGCGCGCGGATGATGATGCCGTGCTCGCCCGCTGGATCCAGCTCGGGCCGGGCAGTTCGGCGGGGGCGTTGGCGGCAGGCTCCTACGGCGACGCCCCTGCGAGCCGCGCGCCGACGATCCTGGCGCGCGCGATCACGTCCGCCCCGAAATGCCCCAGCCTGACGATCGACGGCGCCCCGCTCGCGATGAGCGCCCGCTTCACGCCGGACGCGCCGGTGAAGGGGCCGCTCCCGCCCGTCGGCAACTTTCCGGTCACCCTGTGCGAGGCCGTCGTGCCGCCCGGCCACGAGGAGGCGAACATCGGCGGCCTCCCGCTCAAGCTTCCCGTCGCCAACCCGAAGCGGATCCTGGTGATCGCCGACACCGGCTGCCGAATGGACGGGCCGCGCGCCCCGGACGGCTCGAACCAGCAGGATTGCAGCAGCCCGGTCGCCTTCCCCTTGCGCTTTCTCGCGACCTACGAGGCGCTGTTCCGGCCCGATCTCGTCGTGCACGTGGGCGACTATTTCTACCGCGACACCGACTGCAACAACGCGTTCCCCGGCTGCAACGACCCGGCCAGCCCGCGCTACCAGCCCTGGGGCGACAACTGGGCCTCCTGGAACGCCGACCTGTTCTCACCAGCCAACGTCCTGCTCGCCGCCGCGCCCTGGGTCATGGTGCGCGGCAACCACGAAAGCTGCGGCCGCGGGGCGCGGGGCTGGTACCGCCTGCTCGACCCGCGGCCCTACCCAAACGCCGACAAGTCGCCGTTCACCTGCGCCAAGGGCTCACCCTACGATTTCAGCCCGACCTACGTGGTGCCGGTGAACGGCGTGAATCTGCTGATCCACGATTCGAGCTTTGCCAACGACACCAAGGTGAACCCGGCGACCGCCGCCGCCTACGACGCCGATCTAACCGGCCTGCTCGGCGCGATCCCGGGCGCCACCGACATCTTCGTCACCCACAAGCCGAGCTTCGGCCTGATCTACCACGCGCCCAACAATGCGGGCGACTCCACCGAGCAAGCGTTGTTCAACGGCGGCACGTCCGCCACGAGCGCGTTCAGGAACGGGGTGCCCGGGAACATCGCCCTGTTCCTGTCTGGCCACATCCACCAGTTCCAGTTCGTGAGCTTCAGCAGTTACGCGTATTTCGCGCCGCAACTGATCGTCGGCGTGGGCGGCTCCTTGCTGGATGACGATCTGCTCACCGGCGTCGTGCCGATCGGCATCGTCAACCGGCCGGCGTTCAACGACACGAATTACGATTTCCTCGTGCACAGCATCGGCGGTGGAACCACGCCCGTTGACGTCAGGCGCTCCTACTCCGACGACGAGTTCGGCTTCGCGGTGCTCGACGCGACGGAGGATGCGTCAGGCCGGACGACCGGCTATAACGCCTCGGTCCACAAGATCAGCGGGCTCAGAAGCGGATTGTGCACGATCACCTTTGCGCCGCGAAACATCGACTGCCACTTCTGAGCGGAGCGGGCGGGATCGGCGGCGCGCTTGGCCGACTCGCCCTCGTTTATCTAGCCGGCGCGGCCACGCTGGCTTTCCTGCTGGCCGCGAGCGCGTCGTTTCCCGGTTGGCCGCTGCTCGCCGCGTTCCGTCCCGGCGGCATCGGCGGGCTGCCTTGCGCGTCGTTGCTGCTCGGCTTCGCCGGCTTGACCGCGGCGGCGATCCTGGAGCGCGCCCGAGCGGCGGACCGGAAGGACGAAGGG
>CAXUIE010000298.1:0-4398 GCA_964250825.1 uncultured Acidisphaera sp.
GTGGTGCGGAGAACGCGGCCTGGTTCGATGGGCCCACCCCGCCTCCTCCGCCGCGCATCATCAGCGCCCTCACCGAGCCAAAGGTCTGCCCCCGATGTTCTCACGCCTGCTGGGGATCATGTCGGCCGACATGGCCATCGACCTCGGCACCGCCAACACGCTGGTCTACGTCAAAGGGCGGGGCATCGTGCTAGCCGAGCCGAGCGTGGTCGCGATCGCCGAGGTGCGCGGGAAGAAGCAGGTGCTGGCGGTGGGCGCGGAGGCCAAGCACATGCTTGGCCGCACCCCGGGAAACATCCACGCCATCCGCCCGCTGCGCGACGGGGTGATCGCCGACTTCGAGGTCGCCGAGGAGATGATCAAGCACTTCATCCGCAAGGTGCACAACCGGCGCAGGTTCGCGTCGCCCATGATCGTCGTGTGCGTGCCGTCCGGCTCCACCGCCGTCGAGCGGCGCGCGATCCAGGAAAGCGCCGAGAGCGCCGGAGCGCGCAAGGTGCTGCTGATCGAGGAGCCCATGGCCGCCGCGATCGGCGCCGGGCTGCCGGTGACGGAGCCGTCCGGCTCCATGGTGGTTGACGTGGGTGGCGGCACCACGGAAGTCGCGGTGATCTCGCTCGGGGGAATCGTGTTCGCGCGCAGCGTGCGGGTCGGCGGCGACAAGATGGACGAGGCGATCATCAACTACATTCGCCGCCACCATAATCTGCTCATCGGCGAGCCCTCGGCCGAGCGGATCAAGCTCGACATCGGCGCCGCGTGTCCGCCGGAGGACGAGGCGGAGGGGCCGTATCGGGAGATCAAGGGGCGCGACCTGATGACGGGCGTGCCGCGCGAGGTTCTGGTGAGCCAGCGCCAGATCGCCGAAAGCATGGCCGACCCGGTGGGCCAGATCATCGATGCGGTGAAGGTCGCGCTCGAGAACACGCCGCCGGAGCTCGCGGCCGACATCGTCGACAAAGGAATCGTGCTGACCGGGGGTGGGGCGCTACTCTATCGGCTGGACGAGGTGTTGCGGGACGCGACGGGCTTGCCGGTCGGGATCGCCGAGGCGCCGCTGCAATGCGTCGCACTCGGCACCGGGCGCGCGCTCGAGGACATCAGGCGGCTACGCAACGTGCTGACGTCCATGTACTAGCTTTTCGGCGAAAGGAGATCCGGAAGCGTGCTGCGGTTGTCGATCTCGGCGCGGCAAGCCTTGTCGAAGCTGACCTTGCCCGTGCTGTTCTTGGCGGCATTCGGCTTGATGCTGCTCGGCAAGGCGGACGCCGTGCTCGCGGAACGGGCGCGCATGGCGGTCGCCGACGCGCTGGCCCCGATCTACGCGCTGATGGCGGGGCCGCTCGCGCGTCTGCGGGGCACCCTCGCAGACGCCGATAATCTGGTTGCGATCCTTGCCGAGAACGCGCGGCTGCGCGACGAGAACGAACAACTGCGGCGCTGGCAATCCGTGGCGCTGGCGCTCGACGCCGAGAACCAGCGGCTTCGCGCCAACCTCAACTGGATCCCCGACCCCGCACCCTCCTATGTCACGGCGCGCGTGGTGAACGAGGCGGGCGGCGTGTACGCGCGCGCCGTGCTCCTCTCGCTCGGGCCGCGCCACCCCGTCACCAAGGGCGAGATCGCGCTCGATGAGCGCGGGCTGGTCGGCCGAGTGACCGAGGTCGGCGCGCGCACGGCGCGCGTGCTGCTCATCACCGACCTCAACAGCCGCATCCCGGTGACACTGGAGGACAGCCGCGCGCGCGCGATCCTGGTCGGCACCAACGGGGACCGGCCGCGGCTGCTCTACTGGTCGGAAGGGAGCCCGCCCGCGGAAGGCGAGCGGGTGGTGACCAGCGCCGAGGCCAACGTGTTCCCGGCAAACCTTCCGGTAGGCGTCGTGCATTATCGTGCAGGGGCTGGCCCGGAGGTGGAGCCTGCGGCCCGGCTCGATCGGCTTGAGATCGTCCGCATCTTCGATTACGGGGATGGAGGGATCGCATCGCCCGAGACGGCGGCGCGCGTGCCTCCGCCAAGCCAAGGCCGCTGAAAATGGCCGGGGTGGGCCGCGCGCCAGGCATTCGCCCTCGCCTCACGATCGGTGGTCGCCTCGACGACGCCGCGCGGGCGAGCGCTCCCGCGGCCTGCACCGTCATGTTGATGCTGGGCGCGACCGCCCCCTGGGGCTTGCCGTTGCAGGCCGCCCTGCTGCCGGCCGTCGCGATCGGTTCCGTGTGGTTCTGGTCGCTCCTCCGCCCGGCCGCGCTGCCGCCCGTGGTCGTGTTCGCGCTCGGCGCGGCCCTGGACCTGCTCGGCTATTTGCCGCTCGGGACGGGCGTGCTCACCTTGCTCGCCGTCCATGCCGTCGCTGCCCGCTGCCGCAGCACCTTGGCGCGCCGGCGATTCCTCGTCGTCTGGCCGGCATACGGTGGCGTGGCGCTCGGCGCGGCGCTTGGCGGTTGGGCCGTCGCCTCCGGGCTGCAATGGCGGCGGCTCCCCGTTTCCCCGGCCCTGTTCCAGTGCGCGCTCACCGTCGCGGTGTATCCAGCGTTGTGCGGCCTGTTCGCCCGCGCGCACCGCGCCGGCTCGGCCCCGGCGCGGCCCTGATGCGCTTGACGGCGCGAAAGCCGCGTCGGGTGCGCGACCCCGACCGAATGGAGCCAAGTGGGGTGTTCACCCGCCGCGCGCTGCTGCTGGCGGGCGGGCAGCTGACCGCGCTCGGCGTGCTCGCCGCCAAGCTCTACCAGGTCCAGGTGGTCGATGGCGCGCGCTACAGCACCATGGCCGACGAAAACCGGATCAGCGCGCGGCTGGTCGCGCCCCCGCGCGGCCGGATCCTCGACCGGTCGGGGGTGGTGGTCGCCGGCAACCGGCTGAACTGGCGCGCCCTGCTGGTCGCCGAGGAAACCGAGGACGTCTCGACGACACTCGACAATTTCAGCCGCATCCTGCCGCTGCCAGACCACGAGCGGGCCCGCATCGAGCGCGAGGTGCATCGCCGCCGGCGTTTCGTCCCGATCATCATCAGCGACTTCCTGAGCTGGGAGGAGATGGCCCGCGTCGAGGTGAACGCGCCCGACCTGCCCGGCATCCTCATCGACGCGGGGACGACGCGGCAATACCCGTTCGCCGACAAGCTCGCCCATGTCGTGGGCTACGTGGCCCCGCCGAGCGAGGCGGACATGGGCGACGATCCCCTGCTCGCTCTCCCGGGCGTGCGCATTGGCCGCGCGGGAATGGAGAAGGCGCAGGACACGCCGCTCCGCGGCCGCGCGGGCGTCGTCCAGCTGGAGGTGAACGCGGTCGGCCGCGCCATCCGCGAGCTCGCCCGCGACGAAGGAACGCCCGGCTCGGACGTGACCCTGACGATCGACGCCGGGCTGCAAGGGGCCGTGCTCGCGCGCCTTGGTGGAGAAAGTGCGAGCGCCGTCGTGATGGATTGCCGCAACGGCGAGGTGGTGGCTATGGCCACCAACCCGTCCTTCGACCCGAGCCTGTTCAACTCCGGCGTCTCGGAGGCGCAGTGGATCGCGTGGACCCGCAACCGGCGCGCCCCGCTTATCAACAAGGCGTCGGCCGGCGTCTACGCGCCGGGTTCCACCTTCAAGATGGCCGTCGCCCTCGCCGGGCTTGAGAGTCGCGCGATCACCCCGTCCGACCGGGTGAGCTGCCCGGGCTATCTCGACCTGGGCGACACCCGGTTTCACTGCTGGCGCAAGGGCGGCCACGGCTCGCTCGACCTTCGGGGCGGGCTCAAGCACAGCTGCGACGTTTACTTCTACGAGATCGCACGCCGGACCGGGATCGACCATATCGCTGGCATCGCGAACCGGCTTGGCCTCGGGGTGGACCTGCCGACCGACCTGCCCGGCGCGCGGCCGGGCCTGATCCCAACCCGGGCCTGGCGCGCAGGCAAGGGCCACCCCTGGAACCTCGGCGACACAATCGTGAGCGGCATCGGGCAGGGCTACATCCAGGTGACGCCCCTGCAGCTCGCCACCTACGCGTCCCGCATCGCCGTCGGGCGGACCGTGGTGCCGCATCTCACCCGCAAGGTGGGCGGGGTGCTCCAGCCCGAGGCGAGCCCCGATCATTGGCCCTCCCTCGGCCTGGCCGACAGGATGCTCGAAACGGTGCGGGGCGGCATGTGGGCCGTGGTGAACGACGCCGGCGGCACCGCGCCCGCGGCGCGCATTCCGGGGCATCTCGGGGCCTTGGCGGGCAAGACCGGCTCCTCGCAGGTGCGCCGCGTGTCGCGCGCAGCGCGCGAGCACGGGTTCAAGTCGGAAAACCTGCCCTGGGAGTTTCGGCCGCACGCGCTGTTCGTCGCCTACGCGCCATACGACCATCCCCGTTACGCCCTGTCGGTCGTGGTGGAGCACGGCAACGCGGGCGCCGCGGCGGGGGGGGCCGGGG
>CAXUIE010000299.1:0-4386 GCA_964250825.1 uncultured Acidisphaera sp.
CGGCCCGCGCCCGCCGGCGCAGCCGGCCGCGGCGCTGCATCCTCCTATCCCGCCAGTCGCCATCGGCACGCATCCCCCCGGCATCGACACCGGGACGTGGCAACGATTCCGCACCGGCAAGCTCCGCGCCGCGCGCACGCTCGACCTGCACGGACGGACGGCGCAGCGCGCCTACCACGCGCTCGAAGCGTTCCTGCGCGCCGCACACGCCGACCGGCTGCGCTGCGTCGAAGTGATCACGGGACGCGGGGTGGGCGAGGAAGGTGGCGTGCTGCGTCGCGAGCTGCCACTCTGGCTCGGCCTGCCGCAGCTCCGCCCCTTGATCCTCGCGGCGGCGCACCCGCACGCCGCCAATCCCGGCTCGGTCCGCTTGTTGTTGCGCCGCGTGCGCTGAGCGGCGGGGCCAGACGCCGTTGCGCGCCCGAGCGTCGCCCGGCACCATCGCGCAGCGTCGGCGAAAGGTGCCGTGGGAGGGATCATGACAGCTTCGATCGGACGCCGGCGGTTAGCACTCGGCGCGGCGCTTGCAACCGGATTGCCGCTGTTCGGCATCGTTCGCGCGCGCGGCGATGCGCCCGAGTTCAGCTACAAACTGGGCAACGACAACCCGATGACGCACCCGCTCACTCTGCGCTCGCAGGAGGCCGTTGAGCGGATCAAGAACGAAAGCCACGGCCGGCTAGAGATCGCGCTGTTCCCCAACAACCAACTCGGCGGCGACACCGACATGCTGTCGCAGCTCCGCTCGGGCGCGCTCGAATTGTTCACTCTCTCGGGCGGCATCCTGTCGACCTTGGTGCCGGTGGCATCGATCTACGGCGTCGGCTACGCGTTCAAGGGATACGCGGAAGTGTGGCCGGCGATGGACGGCGATCTCGGCGCGTTCATCCGGGCCGCCGTCGCCAAGGTCGGCATCCATGCGTTCGAGACGGTGTGGGACAACGGCTTCCGCCAGATCTCGTCCAGCACGCACCCGATCAACACGCCCGCCGACTTGCGCGGCTTCAAGATCCGCGTGCCCGTCAACCCGCTCTACCTGAGCACGTTCGAGGCGCTCGGCGCGTCCCCCACATCGATCAACTTCAGCGAGGTTTATTCCGCCCTGCAGACCAAGATCGTCGAGGGCCAGGAGAACCCGCTGGTCAACATCTATTCGGCCAAGCTGTTCGAGGTGCAGAAGTACGTGTCGATGACGCGGCACATCTGGGACGGCTATCTGGTGTTGGCCAACATGCACGCCTGGAAGGCCCTGCCGCCCGACCTGCAGGAGATCGTGTCGCGCAACTTCAACCGCGCGGGCCTCGACGAGCGAGGAGACATCGCCAAGGTCGATACGAGTCTGCGGGCCGAGCTAGAGAAGAACGGCATGGTGTTCAACGAGCCCGACCCGGCGCCGTTCCAGAAAGCCCTGGCGCAGTCCGGCTTCTACGACAAGTGGCGCGACAAGTACGGCAAGGATGCTTGGGCGGCGCTGCAGAAATACGCGACGGGGCTCGCGGGAGCATAGAATTGCCTTCGTTTGCCGCCTTCAGTCCGAAGTCGGGTTCGCTTCGACGAATCGGCACTGACCCGTTATCGCGAGCCGCCACCCGGCAACGTGGCGATCCATGGCGCGGCAGGAAATCGCCGCGTGCTCCCTGGATTGATTCGTCGCTCCGCTCCTCGCAATGACGGGAGAGCGCCTGGCGTCAGCTATGGGCGGCTTGTCTGCTCCGCTCTGGTTTCTTTCGCAACAAGAACCGCTGCACTCCCTCCAGCACCAGCTCGCGCCGGTGGTTGTGGACGGTGCTGGATAGCCCGACGACACCCGTCGTGCGCCCCGGGGTGAGTTCGCTCACGGTGAGTGCCGGATACAGCGTGTCGCCGGCGAACACCGGCTTGTGGAACCGGCTCGACTGTTCGAGGAAACCCACAAGCGAGTCTTCCACCATGTAGGGAAACAGCCCCGCGCCCGGTGCGGTCTGGATCACGGTCTGAAAGCCGTGCGCGAGCATGTGCGGCATCCCGCGCGCGCGGCAGTGCTCCACATCGTAGTGAATGGGGTGCGCGTCGCCGCTCGCCGCCTGGAAGACGAGGAACACCGCTTCCGTCATGGTCCGGCTCGGCAGCACGAAGCGTTCGCCCAAGGTAAAATCCTCGAACCACCGCTGCGCCGGTACCATCCGGTGCCGCGCCGGGTCGAACTCGGTCACAACGCGCCCAGGCCGCGCAGGTCGGCGATGGCGCCATCCGCGTAACCAAGCTCCCTTAGCACAGCGTCCGTGTGCTCGCCGAGCGCGGGAACGTCGCCCATCACCGCCTCGAAGTCGCCGAAGGTGAACGGCGGCAGCAGCGCCCGGATCGGGCCGCCGGGCGTCGCCACCTCGCGCCAGCGATCGCGCGCGGCAAGCTGGGGGTGGTTCCACACGTCCATCGGTTCGTTCAACCGTCCGTTGGCAATCCCCGCGCGGTCGAGCAGGGCCACGACGTCGGCCGAATTCATGGTGGTGAACAACGCTTCAATGATCGCGGTCAGCTCGACACGGTTCGCGACCCGCGCCTTGTTCGCGGCGAAGCGGCCGTCCTCGGCGAGCTCCGGGCGGCGCAACACGTCGCGCGCGAACGTGGCCCATTCCCGGTCGTTCTGCAGGCCGAATATCACCATTCCGTCTCCCGTCCGGTGCGCGCCGTAGGGTGCGACCAGCGGGTTACTGTTGGCCTCGCGCCGCCAGGGCAGGTCGCCGTAGGCGGCGCGGTACATCGGATAGTGCATCCATTCAGCGAGCGCTTCGAGCATGGCGACCTTGACCGACGCGCCCTGCCCCGTGCGCTCGCGCCGCAGCAGCGCGGCCAGGATCGCCTGGTGGGCGTAGGTCCCGGTGCAGATGTCGGCGAGCGAGATGCCGACCCGCGCGGGCTGGTCGGGCGTCCCGGTGATGCTGATGACGCCGGACTCCGCCTGGATCAGCAGGTCATAGGCTTTCTTCCGCGCGTAAGGTCCGCTTTCGCCATAGCCGGAAATGTCGCAAACAACGATTCGGGGATGCTCGGCCGACAAGGTTTCGTACGACAAGCCGAGCCGCGCCGACGCGCCCGGGGCGAGGTTCTGCACCACGACGTCGGCGCGCGCGACGAGCTTGCGCAGGATCTCCCGCGCTTCCGCGTGCTTCACGTCCAGCGTGACGCTTTGCTTGCCGCGGTTGAGCCACACGAAATTGGTGGACTGGCCATGCGCGGCGGCGTCGTAACCGCGCGCGAAGTCTCCCGCGCCGGGGCGTTCAATCTTGACCACGCTCGCCCCGAGGTCGGCGAGATGGCGCGTGCAGATCGGCCCCGCGACCGCGTGCTCCAGGGACACGACGCGCATTCCTTCGAGCGGGCGCATGATTTCCTCCGTCGTCGTGGGGCCGGCGAGGCTTAGCCGGGCGTGCCGTTCACGTACGGCTTGAGCGCGGCGTAGATCGTCGCGTTCGCCGGCGTCGGCACGCCGTGCTCGCGGCCGAGTGCGACCACCGCGCCGGCCAGCCAGGGCAGCTCGATGCGGTTGCCGCGCTCGAGATCGACCGCCATGGAGGCGCGGCCACCGGTGGGGAAGGCGAACACGTCGGCCATCCGCTTTTCCACCAAATCGTCCGGGAGGCGCACGCCGCTCGCGCGGCCCACCGCGATCACTTCGCCCATCACCGCGCGATACAACGCGACGATGTCCGGGTCGTCGCGCAGCTTGCCGACCGGCAGGCGCGTCACCGCGGTGATCCCGCTCATCGCCACCAGCAAGGTGAACTTCTCCCATAACGCGCGGCGAATGTCGGAGGTGAGCATCGCGTCGAGCTCCGCTTGACGGCAGAGTGCAAGGAACCGCTCGCCGCGCGGGCTCGCGCGCCCGTCCAGCTCACCGAATATCAGGCGCTGGAGGATGCCGGTCTGCCGAATCACGCCCGGCTCGGCGATCGCGGCGCTGACCTGCGCCACGCCGCCCATCACGGCGCTTTTGCCGAGGATCGGGGCGAGCCGGGCGCTGGCGTCGATGCCGTTCTGCAACGGGATCACGGCGGTCGCGCTGCCGATGAGCGGGCGGATGGCTTCGCCCGCGCTTTCCACGTCCCACAGCTTGACGCAGAACAGCACGAGGTCGACGGGGCCGATGGAGGCGGGAGTGTCCGTCACCCGCGCGGGCTGCACCAGCGTTTCGCCGCGCCCGCCCTCTACCCGGAGCCCCCGCGCCCGGATGGCCGCGAGGTGGGCGCCGCGGGCGACGAACGTCACGGCGGCTCCGGCGCGAGCAAGCGCCGCCCCGAACACCCCGCCTACTCCGCCCGTGCCGATCACCGCGACTCGCATATTTGCACTCCGTTATGACTGGCGGCCCGCTTGGCCGATCGGCGCCACCGCGTCGGTCATTCCGGC
>CAXUIE010000300.1:0-2029 GCA_964250825.1 uncultured Acidisphaera sp.
GTGGCGAACGCCGACACCCATCCCAGCCCGAACAACAGCATTCCAAGGCTCGCGACCGCCCAATGGCGCGAAAGGGCGAGCAGGACCATTCCCATGCATGACGAGAGGCTCGCGATCACCACCACGGCGTTGCCGTCGGCGTGCTTGCGAAGCGCGGGCAATCCCATCCCCGCCGCCACGCCGCCCGCGCCCATCACGCCGAGGATGAACCCGTACATCCCGGCGCCGAGCCCGAGCTGCTGGCGCACGACGAGCGGCAGCACCGCCCAGGGGGCCGCTGCGGGCAGGGAATACGCGAAGGAGCGCACCATCGCGGCCTGCATCGCGGGCGTGTTGCGCACGAACCGCATCCCGGCCCGGATCGCGCTCAGGAGGTGCTCGCGCGGCAGCAGGCCTTGCTCGCCGGTCCGCCGCCACAGCGCCAGGGCGGTGATGACGGCGAGGATGGAAGCGGCGAACAACGCGAACGCGACCCCGGTTCCCGCCAGGACGACAAGGAACCCGGCCAGCGCCGGGCCGATCGCGCGGGCGAGGTTGAAGCCGATCCCGTTCAGGGCGATGGCTTGGACCAGGTCCTCGCGCGGCACGAGCTCCGGCACCACCGCGCCCCAAGCGGGGTTGGTCATCGCCGAGCCGATGCCGATCGCGAAGGTGAGGCCAAGCAGGCCCCAGACGCCGGTCTGCCCCGACAAGGTCAGGGCCGCCAGCAACGCCGCGGCCGCCATCGTCCATATCTGGGTGCCAAGGAGGAACACGCGGCGGTCGATGATGTCGGCGAGCGCGCCGGCCGGCAGTGCCAGGAAAAACGTGGGCAGGATCGTCGCCGCTTGGACGAGGCTCACGGTGAGCGCGCTCGGCGACAGGCTGGTCATCAGCCAGCCGGCTCCGGTGTTCTGCAGCCAGGTGCCGAGCGAGGTGATGACATAGGCGATCCAAAGCGAGCGGAAGCTCGCGTGGCGCAGCGGCAGCAGGGCGGGGGGCAGCCGCATCAGCGGGCGGCGCTGGTCAGCAATCCAGGCAGGATGGGGCGCGTCGTCGGCGGCAACGCCACCGACATCCGGATACGGATGGACGCGCTGACGGTGAGGCTGCGCCCGGTGACGCCCCACGCCGTCCGGTCGATCGTGCCGGTCGCGACAAGGTGGTCGCCCTCGGCGGTCAACGACAGGGTGAGCGGGTGCGTTTGGCCGTGCAGCGCGAGCTGTCCCCGCAGGGCTTGCGGAACGCACTCGCCACGGTAGCCCAGGGACGGGTAGGCGGCGGCGTCGAGGAAGGAGGGCGAAAGCACCTCGCTTTGCATGCTCGCGTCAGCGAAGGCGAGGCTTCCCGAGACCGCCACGAACTCGACCCGGCAGCGCGACGGCTGGGCGGGATCGTAGTCGATCCGTCCCTGGAACTGTGTCACGCTGCCCTCGATCGGCATCAGTCCAAGCGCGTAGGCGCGCAGGGTGATCGCTGTTCCGGGGGGCGCCAACGCCAGGCTTTGCGGCGCGCCGCGGGCTGGGGCCGCCTGACACAGTATCGTAACGAATAATAGCGGCCATCGCCGTCCGAAGCTGGTCTGCACGCGGTGCGGTCTCATGCTATGCGGAAGCGGACGTGAGCCGCATCGCCGAGCGGGTCAAGCCATTTACGACAGGCTTTGTGGCGCGCCGTCCGAAAGGACGCTTTGGGGGAGAGATCGATGGGCCTGGGCGGAAAAGTGGCTTTGGTGACCGGATCGACGAGCGGCATCGGCCTCGGCATCGCGCGCGCCCTTGCGGGGGAGGGCGCGTCCGTGATGTTGAACGGCTTCGGCGACCCCGCCGCCATCGAGCGCCTGCGCGCGGGCTTCGCCGACCAGTTCGGCGTCTCGATCGCTTATTCCGGCGCGGACATGAGCCGGCCCGCGGAAGTCCGCGCCATGGTCGCCGAAGCCGCCGACCGGCTCGGCGGCGGGCCGGACATCCTGGTCAACAACGCCGGGGTGCAGTTCACCGCCGCCATCGAGGATTTCCTCGACGAGCGGTGGGACGCGGTCGTGGCGATC
>CAXUIE010000300.1:2039-4376 GCA_964250825.1 uncultured Acidisphaera sp.
GTTCCACGGCATGAAGGCGGCGATCCCCGGCATGAAGCGCCGGGGCTGGGGTCGCATCATCAACATCGCTTCCGCGCACGGCCTGGTCGCGAGCGGGCACAAGGTCGCCTATGTCGCGGCCAAGCACGGGGTCGTCGGGATGACCAAGGTCGCCGCCCTCGAGGTCGCCAATTGCGGGGTCACGGTCAATGCGATCTGCCCCGGCTGGGTGCGCACGCCGCTGGTCGAGCGCCAGCTCGAGGATCGCGCCGAGCGGGACGGGCGCACCGTTGATGACGTGACGCGGGACTTGCTGGCGGAAAAGCAGCCCATGCACGCGTTCACCACCCCCGAGCAGATCGGCGGCTTGGCCGTGTTCCTGTGCTCGGCATCGGCCGCAACGATCACCGGCGCGCCGTTGTCCATCGACGGCGGCTGGATGGCGCACTGACCGCGGTGGACCGGTCCGGTCAGTAGGGCGGACGGATCGTGGCGATCCTGGTCACCGGGGCGGCGGGCTTCATCGGCTTTCACGTCGCGCGCGCCCTGCTGGCGCGGGGGGACGGCGTGCTCGGGGTCGACAACCTGAACCCCTATTACGACGTGGCGCTCAAGCAGGCGCGGCTTGGATTGCTGGAGGAACACTCGGGCTTCAGCTTCCGCCAGCTCGACATCGGCGACAGCGAGGCGGTTCTGACGCTGGCCGCCGCGCATCCCGAGATCGACGGGATCGTGCATCTCGCGGCGCAGGCCGGGGTGCGCCACTCGCTCGTCGATCCCTTCGCCTACGTCCATTCGAACGTGCTCGGCCACCTGGTGATCCAGGAGGCGGCGCGGCGGCTGCCGCGATTGCGGCACCTCGTCTACGCGAGCTCCTCGTCGGTTTACGGCGCGAACCAGGCGCTGCCGTTCGCGGAAACCGATCGGGTCGACGCGCCGATGTCGCTCTACGCGGCGACCAAGCGCGCGGGCGAGTTGATGAGCCACGCCTACGGGCATGTTTGGGGCTTGCCGCAGACCGGGCTGCGCTTTTTCACCGTCTATGGCCCGTGGGGCCGGCCGGACATGGCCTACTTCACCTTCGCCCGCGCGATCGCGGCCGGCGAGCCGATCACCCTCTACGAGGGCGGCCGGCTGGGGCGGGACTGCACCTACGTGGACGAGGGGGGGGCCGGCGGGCTTGCCGTGCTCGCCCGGCCGCCGCCGCGCGCGGCGGCGACGCGGATTCTTAACGTCGGCAATCATCGAAGCGAAGAAGTGCGGACCTTGATAGCCCTGCTTGAGCGAGAGCTGGGCCGGACGGCGCTAGTCCAGAGCGCGCCACGCCCCCCGGTGGACGTCGAGGAAACGTTCGCCTCCGTCGATGCCATCTCGGCTTTGACCGGCTACGCTCCGTCCACGCCGCTTTGCGTCGGCATCCAGCGGTTTGCCGCATGGTTCATCGCGTGGCGCGGTCTCGCCGATAACGGGGCGAGCAGCCGACGCTTGCTCGAAGGGGGTTGACCGCCGGACCGGTCGGGCCTAATTGTGCGCTTGTCGACATTGATTGCTCTTGCTTTCGCAACTCGGTGACGATAGCTTCTCCGGTCCGCGCCGGAGTGACGGCAGTGAAATCGGCTGGTGCCGCTCGTGAATGCGGTGGGCGGCCGCGCTGTTCGTTTACTCCCCGCGCTGGGTTTTGTTCCTTGACAATTGGATAGGCTAGGAAGGGATACGTTGGCGGCGCTTGTTGCGTGGCTTTGGGGCTTGCTTGCCTTGGGTTGCGCGGTGGTTTGGCTGTGCTGGCTTGGGTTATGGCCTGAGTTTGGCTTGGCTTGATCGAGTGGTGCTGTTGGCGTGTTTCCTTGATTTATGCGTTGACAGTACGCTTGTGAGGAAGAGTTGGGCTTGGGTTTGTTTGTTGCGCGGCCTCGTGTTGGGGTTGCGTGATGAACCTGAGAGTTTGATCCTGGCTCAGAGCGAACGCTGGCGGCATGCTTAACACATGCAAGTCGCACGGGGGGTTTCGGCCTCCAGTGGCGGACGGGTGAGTAACGCGTAGGAATCTGTCCATGGGGTGGGGGATAACCGCGGGAAACTGCGGCTAATACCGCATGACGCCTTGGGGCCAAAGCTCGCGAGAGCGCCTTTGGAGGAGCCTGCGTCCGATTAGCTAGTTGGTGGGGTAACGGCTCACCAAGGCGGCGATCGGTAGCTGGTCTGAGAGGATGATCAGCCACACTGGGACTGAGACACGGCCCAGACTCCTACGGGAGGCAGCAGTGGGGAATATTGGACAATGGGCGCAAGCCTGATCCAGCAATGCCGCGTGGGTGAAGAAGGTTTTCGGATTGTAAAGCCCTTTCGGCGGGGACGATG
>CAXUIE010000301.1:0-3897 GCA_964250825.1 uncultured Acidisphaera sp.
TGGCGCAGCGGAGCGAGCGGGCGGACGCGGCGATCGCCTCGGCGCTGGCCGCCGACATCTACGGCCTCGACATCCTGCGGACCAACGTGGAGGACGCGGCGCACAACACCACGCGGTTCTACGTCATGGCGCCCGCCCCGCGCTTCCCGGACGCGGGCGAGCCAGGGCTGATGACCACGTTCGTGTTCCGTGTGCGCAACGTGCCGGCGGCGCTGTATAAGGCGCTGGGCGGGTTCGCGACCAACGGCGTGAACATGACCAAGCTGGAAAGCTACATGGTGGGCGGCCACTTCACCGCGACGCAGTTTCTGTGCGACGTGGACGGCCACCCCGAGCAACCCCCCTTGCGGCGCGCGCTGGAGGAGCTCGGCTTCTTCTCGACGGAGGTACGCGTGCTGGGGGTTTATCGGGCGGCGCCGTTCCGGCTGGAGGAGGCCGCGGTCTGACCCCGGAGCCGACCGAATTCGCGCCCGCCCTCTTGCGCGAGCCGACTCCTTCATTATTGTAAAACCATGGAAAAATCTAGCGCGATCGCCGCGCTTGGCGCGCTCGCACAGGAGTCTCGGCTTGATGTGTTCCGGCTGCTGGTGCAGGCCGGGGCCGAGGGAATGGCCGCCGGCCAAATCGGCGACCGACTGGCCCTGCCCTCGGCAACTCTGTCGTTTCACCTGAATCAGCTTAGGCACGCGGGCCTGGTCACGTTTCGCCGGGAAGGCCGATCGCTGGTCTACGCGGCCGAGTATGCCGCGATGAACGCGCTACTCGCGTATCTGACGGAGAATTGCTGCCTGGGTGATCCGGCCGGCTGCGGCCCCGGCACCTGCGACGGCTCCGCCCTCATCGCGACCCGAGAAGGAAAGCGCCCATGAGGCGCCCGCATGTCCATGTGTCGGTCGAGGATCATCGAGTATCTGAAGTCACCGCCGAGCCGCGCGGAATTGGCCGAGCTGATCCGGCGCATGGGGATCACGGTGCGGGACGTGATCCGGCAGAAGGGCACGCCCTATGCCGAACTGGGCCTCGACAATCCTGCGCTGACGGACGACGAGCTGATTGGCGCGATGCTGGCGCACCCGATCCTCATCAATCGTCCCATTGTCGCGACGGAACGAGGAGTAAGGCTGTGCCGCCCGTCTGAAACGGTGCTGGACCTCCTTCCCCACCCGCAACGGGGAGGGTTCGCGAAGGAGGATGGCGCGGCCGTCGCGGACTCGGCCGGCAACCGCGTCGCGAGCCCGCCATCATGAGCGAGGTCGCGACCGTCGACTCGGACAAGGTTCCCGCCATGGGCAGGTTCGAGCGCTACCTCACATTGTGGGTAGCACTCTGCATCGTTGCCGGGATCGCGCTCGGACAGGCCGCGCCGGCGCTGTTCCATGCGCTCGGCCGGGCAACGATCGCGCAGGTCAATCTTCCGGTCGCCCTGCTGGTCTGGCTGATGATCGTGCCCATGCTGCTGAGGATCGATCTGGCGGCTCTCGGGCAAGTGCGAAACCACTGGCGCGGCATCGCGGCGACCGTCGGGGTCAACTGGCTCGTCAAGCCGTTCTCGATGGCGCTGCTCGGCTGGCTGTTCGTCGGATACTTGTTTCGCCCTCTGCTCCCGCCCGGGCAGGTCGACGGATACATGGCCGGGTTGATCCTGCTCGCGGCGGCACCCTGCACGGCCATGGTGTTCGTGTGGTCGAACCTGGTGGACGGCGAACCGCACTTCACCTTGTCCCAGGTCGCGCTCAACGATCTCATCATGGTGGTGGCGTTCGCGCCGATCGTGGCGCTGCTGCTCGGCCTCTCGTCAATCACGGTGCCTTGGGACACGCTGCTCCTCTCGGTCGTGCTATACATCGTCGCGCCGGTGATCGTGGCCCATCTCTGGCGACGGTCGCTGTTGTCGTACGGAGGATCGGCGGCGCTCGTCCGAACGCTGCGCGCCTTGGCGCCGCTGTCGTTGTCGGCGCTGCTGCTGACGCTCGTGCTGTTGTTCGGCCTGCAAGGCGAGCAGATCATGCGCCAGCCGGCCGTGATCGCGTTGCTCGCCGTGCCAATCATCATTCAGGTCTACCTCAACGCGGGGCTGGCCTACTGGTTGAACCGGCGGCTCGGCGTCGCATGGTGCGTGGCTGGCCCGTCCGCGCTCATCGGGGCCAGCAACTTTTTTGAATTGGCCGTGGCCGCGGCCATCGCGCTGTTCGGTTTCCAGTCGGGCGCGGCGCTCTCGACGGTGGTCGGCGTGCTGGTGGAAGTGCCGGTCATGTTGTCGGTCGTGAGCATCGTGCGCCGGTCGCGTCCGTGGTACGAGAGCGGTCGAGCGGTCCACCGCAACTCGACGGCGCCGCGATACGGCCGACCCGGCTTAAAGAACTGAGCTGGGCGCGACACGCCTGCGGTATCGCCGCGAGCAGGCCCAGGGATCTGCGGCGCATGGTTTGTCCGATCCAAACTCGCAACGTCGAAAATCCGCTTGATCCCGCAGAAACGAATCCGACAGCATCGCCGCGCCATCTCCACCCGCAGCGGCTCGACCGCCCGGCCGGGCGTTACGGCCGTCGCTTCGAGCCCGCCCGCCCGATCGGCCGGGCTAACCTCGCGTCACCCCGCCCATCCGGCAGATCACGGCCCAATGCTCGGCGGACACGGGCACCACGGAGAGCCGCGACAACCGCACCAGCTCGAAATCGGCGAATCGCGGGTCGGCCTTGATCGCGGCCAACGTCACGGGCCGCGGCACGGGCTCGATCGCCTTCATGTCGACGCAAACCCACGGCCCCGAGGACGCGGTGGGGGCGGGATACGCCTCCCGCGTCACCTCGACGATGCCGACGATCTCCTTGCCTTGGTTCGAATGATAGAAGAACGCTCGGTCGCCGAGCCTCATCGCCTTGAGATTGGTCCGCGCGCGATGATTGCGCACGCCGGTCCAGGGCTCGACACCATTGGCCACCTGCTGGTCCCAGCCGAACGAATCGGGCTCGGACTTGACCAGCCAATGGTTCAAGGCGCCACCTGCTCGCCGTCCTTGAACACGGTGCGGAACGGGCGGATGACGGTGCTCTCGAACAGCCCGGCCTTGGCGTAGGGGTCGGCGGCGGCGAAGCCCTCCGCCTCCGTCCGATCGACTACGTCCAGCAGGAACAGGCTGCCGCACGGCCGTCCGTCGGGATCGAGCAACGGCCCCGCCTGCACCACCTTGTCGGCGAAGGTGAGGAGGTAGGCGAGATGCGTTGGCCGCGCGGCGAGCCGGAGGTCGAGGCTGCCGGGCTTGTCGGCGCAGTAGACGGCGAACAGCATCGGCGGCTTCCCTCAACCCCTCGGACCAGCCTAGCGAGCGAGCCCGCCCGGCGGCAACGCCCCAAGCCTTCACGCCCCGGCGTTTGACGGCGGCGCGGGCCGGATTATGTTCGCGTTCGTGGACGCCAGCACCGCAACCGCGCCAACACCCGGCTCCCGCACGCCGGGGCGCCTGCACCGCTTCGCCAATCCCGGCCGGTTTCTGCGGCTGTCGGGCGCGGCGCTGCCGTGGCTGTCGGCGGCGGCATTCGTGCTCACCGCAACGGGGCTCGTGTGGGGCCTGCTGTTCGCCCCGGCCGATTGGCAGCAAGGCGACGCGGTTCGCATCATCTACGTCCACGTGCCGTCGGCCTGGCTCGCCTCGGCCGGGTATTTCAGCCTCGCCGTTTGCTCGTTCGTGGCCCTCGTCTGGCGGCATCCGCTGGCCGACCTCGCGGCGGCCGAGATCGGCCCGGTGGGTGCGGGATTCACGGCACTCTGCCTCCTCACGGGCAGCTTGTGGGGCAAGCCGATGTGGGGCGCCTGGTGGGTGTGGGACGCCCGGCTCACATCGGTGCTGGTGTTGTTTTTCCTGTATCTCGGGCACGTGGCTTTGGTGCGCGCGTTCGC
>CAXUIE010000301.1:3907-4374 GCA_964250825.1 uncultured Acidisphaera sp.
GGCCCTCCGGATCGTACTACCGCACCTCCCCCCCGCCATCCTCGCCCTTGTCGGCGTGGTGAACCTGCCGATCATCAAGTTCAGCGTCGATTGGTGGAACACACTTCATCAGCCGGCAAGCATTACGCTTACCGGCGCGCCCACCATGTCCTCCTCCATGCTATGGCCGCTGTTCGTCTCCGCGCTCGGATACACGCTGTGCTTCGCCGCGATCGTGGTGGCGCGCACCCGCGCCGCGGTGATGGAGCGGCGCATCCGGGGCTTGCTGATGGCGCGGGCCGAGGCCGCGGCATGACGCACCTCCCCTTCGTCGCCGCGTCGTACGGGCTTGGCGTCCTCATCCCCATTGCGTTCGCGCTCAGCGCCTGGCTGCGAATGAGCGCCGCGCGGCGACGGCTCTTCGCGATCGACCCGCGGGCCGGGCGCGCCCGGCGAGGCCCCCCCAGCCCCCCCGGCAGTGGCGGCTG
>CAXUIE010000302.1:0-4373 GCA_964250825.1 uncultured Acidisphaera sp.
GGTGGCCGAGGCATTACGGGCCAATCAGCTGCTGTTCGGCGAAAACCGGGTGCAGGAAGCCGCCGCGAAGTTTCCTCCGCTGCGCGCCGAATGCGAGGCGCTTCGACTCCACTTGATCGGCGGCTTGCAGACCAACAAGGCGCGTGACGCGATCCGGCTCGCGGACGTGATCGAAACGCTGGACCGCCCACGCCTCGCGGACGCGCTCGCCGGCGCCATAGGGCGCGACGTCGAAACGCCAAGCCTTCTGATCGAGGTCAACACCGGGGACGAACCGCAGAAAAGCGGCGTCGCCCGGGCCGAGGCCGACGGGTTTATCGCGGATTGCCGCGCCCGCTTCGGCGCGAGGCTGGCGGGTTTGATGTGCGTCCCGCCGCTCGGCGCCGATCCGCAGCCGCATTTCGCCTGGCTTGCCGATTGCGCCGTCCGCCACGGGCTCGGCGTCCTGTCAATGGGCATGTCGGCCGATTTCGAGGCGGCGATCAGCTGTGGCGCCACCCACGTGCGCGTGGGCTCGGCGATCTTCGGCGCGCGTTGAGCGATTCTTGCAGCGGCGCGCCCGGCAGCGTAAGGCTCCGCGCGAGAGGCCGAGACGGCAAGGCCGCGGAGTGACCACGCGATGATCGCCACGACGGCTCCTCGCCGGCCGGGTTCGCAGCCTTGAGCGTGGCCGCACAAGCGGCCTCCTTGCGCCGACCAGTGCCGCAGGCGGGCATGATGCTCGCCGTGCTCGGCGTGGTCTACGGCGACATCGGCACCAGCCCGCTTTACGCCTTCAAGGCAAGCCTCGCGCTGTTCAGCGAGCACGTCATCACCAGCACGGAAGTGATGGGCATCCTGTCCCTGATCTTCTGGTCGCTCGTGCTGGTGGTCACGGTCAAGTACGTCACCCTCATCATGCGCGCGGACAACAAGGGCGAGGGCGGCATCCTGGCACTGATGGCATTGGCGCAGCGCGTCTCGGTCGGCGCGCGCATGCGGTCGGCTTTGGCCCTGATCGGGATCGCCGGCGCGTGCCTGTTCTTCGGCGATGGCGTCATCACCCCCGCGATCTCGGTGCTGTCGGCGGTGGAAGGGCTCGAAGTCTCCGCGCCCGACCTCAAGGAATACGTGCTGCCGATCTCCGCCGTGGTCATCGTGGCGTTGTTCGCGGTGCAATCGCGGGGCACCGGCAGCGTCGGACGGGTGTTCGGGCCGGTGATGGCGGTCTGGTTTATCGTACTCGGCGTGCTCGGGGCGCTGGAGATCGCCCGCTTCCCGTACGTGCTCTACGCCATCTCGCCGAGCTACGCCGTCGGCCTTTGCGTCCAATACAGGGCGCTCGCATTCGTCGTGCTCGGCGCGGTCGTGCTGTGCGTGACGGGGGCGGAAGCGCTCTACGCCGACATGGGCCATTTCGGCGCGCCGCCGATCCGGCTCACCTGGACTTTCTTCGTGCTCCCCTCGCTGGTGCTCAACTATTTCGGCCAGGGGGCGCTCACGCTTTCCAACCCCCGGGCGGCCGAGAATCCGTTCTTCCTGCTCGGGCCGGAATGGTCGCGGCTGCCCATGGTGATCCTGGCCACGGTGGCGACGGTGATCGCGAGCCAGGCGCTGATCTCGGGCGCTTACTCCATGACAAGGCAGTGCCTGCAGCTCGGCTTTCTGCCGCGCATGACCGTGCGGCATACGTCCGACGTGTCCGAAGGCCAGATCTATGTGCCACAGGTGAACGCAGCGCTCGCGGTGGGAGTGCTGATCCTGGTGTTCGCGTTCCGCACCTCCGACAATCTCGCGGCCGCTTACGGCATCGCGGTCACCGGCACGTTCCTCTGCACGGCGGTGCTGGCGATGGTCGTGTTCCGCCGCCAGTTCGGCTGGCCGCGCTGGCTTTCGGGCGGCGTGTTCGGCTTCTTTTTCCTGCTCGACGGCGTGTTCTTCGCCGCCAACGCGCTGAAGGTCCCGGAAGGCGGCTGGGTGCCGCTCATTCTCGGCCTGGCGCTTATGGCCTTGATGACGTCATGGAAGCGCGGCCGCGACCTCCTGCTCGCGCGCTGGCGGCAGGACAGCCTGCCGTTGGCCTCCTTCCTGGCGCGCCTGCCGCAGTCGCGCACCGTGCGCGTCCCCGGCCTGGCCGTGTTCCTCACCGGCAACCCCGACTACGTGCCGGCCGCCCTGCTGCACAATCTCAAGCACAACAAAGTGCTGCACGAGCGGGTGTTGTTTGTCACGGTGGAGAACCTCGATGAGCCGACGGTGGTGGCGGAGCGCCGCACGGCCGTCCACGAGCTCGCCGCCGGCATTCACCGGGTGACCCTGCGTTACGGCTTCATGGAAAGCCCCGACATCCCGAGCGCCCTCGAAGCCCTCGGCAGCCGGGGCGTGGCGTTCGATCCCATGCAGGCGAGCTACTTCCTTGGCCGGGAGGTGCTGGTTCCGGCGATGGTCCCCAAGCTTCCCTGGTGGCGGTTGTGGCTGTTTCTCGTGATGGCGCGCAACGCCATGCCGGCGACCGAATTCTTCCGCATCCCGAGCGATCGCGTGGTGGAGCTCGGCGTCCGCGTCGCGATCTGAGCAATGGCAAAGGTCACGGCTTTGCTGGCGCATGGCCCGGGAATGCCGGCCGGCGATGTGTCGCATGGGATGGAGCTCACCGTCTGCCTCACATCGCACGGAAAGATCGACCGGGCGGCCTACGCGGTGGCGCCGCTGCCGTGGCGAACCCGGCGTTCCTGGCCGCATCGGAGCGATTGGTGGGGCGACCTCATCCTCGTCGATGAGCGCCAATGGGCGCTGCGGGCGGAGCGCGATGCGGACGAGCCGCTGTGGGATCTCACGTTCAACCTGCTGCGCCCGGGCGAGCACATCTCGCTGCACCGGCCGAGCGGAGAGGAACTCGTGTTCCGCATCGTCCAGGTCGAGCAGGACTGAGCTAGTTACGCCGCCAGATTTCCTCGTTCAGCGCGCCGGCGAAGCCGAGCCAGCCGACTAGAGGCGCGATAGCGGCCGCTGCCATCCCGTCCACGCGAGATGCAGCCGCGACCGCACCGGCCGCGGCTCCGAGTATGCCGCCCAGGGCTCCGAGGCTTTCGCCGAGCCGCTTGCGGCCGAAGAACAGGTAGGGCCAGAGCACCAACCCGGACACGCTCAAGCCCCACAACCCGAGCGCCGTCCGTCGCTCCCGGCTCGGCGGAGCGGCAAGCAGCCGGTAGCCTGCCACGCAAAGCAGGAGATCGAGCCCAGTCCACGCCACCCCGATGACCGCGCCGGGCGGCGTCCAGGAAGGCTTGTCGAGCCGCGCGTACCAGGCGGCGGTGCGTGGCTCGCCCGGTCCTGGGTTGTAGCGCGCGCCGACGCGAGCCGGGCTCAGCACGGCGGCCGCCGCGACGAAGGCCGCCGTTTTCTCGCGCATCCCGCCGCTATTGCGACTTGCTGGTATCCGACCCGTTGCCGCCGCTGTTGTTGGCCGGCGCCTGGTTTTGCGCGGCTTTTTGCGCTTTTGCCTTGTTGGCCTCATGGTGCCCAACCGCACAGCCGGCTGCGGCGCCCAGCACGCCGTGATGCCCGGCGACGTGGCCTGCGGCGCCGCCTGCGGCCGCCCCGGTGAGGCAGCCCGCTTGCGCCGACATCGATCCGATCCCGGCCATGAGGATGAATGCCGCCGGCATGATGATCTTCCGCATGCTGAATTCCTAACTAATTGCTTGAACGTCCAACGCCCGGAGACTCTAACGGATCCCTTGCGCCCTAAGCAAAGTCTTCCAGCACGATCTTGCCCCTAGCGCGCCCACTTTCGATCAACGCGTGGGCGCGCCGGAGATTGGCGGCGTTGATTTGGCCATAATGCTCGCCAAACGTGGTCCGCAGCGTGCCCGCGTCGACCAGCCGGGAGACTTCGTTCAGCAGCCTGCCTTGCTCGGCGATGTCGGCCGTCTCGAACACGGGACGGGTGAACATGAACTCCCAATGGATCGACGCGCTTTTCTGCTTGAACACGGAAACATCGAGCGACGCCGGATCGTCGATCAACGCGAAGCGGCCTTGCGGGGCGAGCAGCTTGGCGATCTCGGCGAGGTGGGCATCCGTGTTGGTGGTGGAGAACACGAACGCGGGCACGCCGATCCCGAGCGCTTCAATTTCGCCCGCGAGCGGCTTGCTGTGGTCCACGACATGGTGCGCGCCGAGAGCACGGCTCCAGTCCTGCGTTTCGGGTCGGGAAGCGGTGGCGATCACGGTGAGGCCGGTCAGCTGCCGGGCCAGCTGTGTCGCGATGGAGCCGACCCCGCCCGCGCCGCCCACGATGAGCAGGGTGTTTGCCGCGCCCGCAACGGGCTTGCGGCCATCTAGCCGGGCGAACCGGGGTTGCCAGGCCGTGGTGGCCGTGAGCGGCAAGG
>CAXUIE010000303.1:0-4363 GCA_964250825.1 uncultured Acidisphaera sp.
GGATGGCGGCGCGGCGGGCGATGCCGGCGGTGCGCGACGCGCTCGATCGGGTGGGGCTGGCCGGCTTCGAGCGCGCCCGGCCGCGCGAGCTCTCGGGCGGGATGCGGATGCGCGTCTCGATCGCCCGCGCGCTCGTCACGCGGCCGCGCTTGCTGCTGATGGACGAGCCGTTCGCCGCCCTCGACGAGTTCACCCGGCATAGGCTGCAAGCGGACCTGGTCGCGCTGTGGCGCGAAATCGGCTGCACGGTCGTGTTCGTGACGCACTCCATCTACGAGGCGTGCTTCCTCGCCCGGCGCATCGTGCTGATGACGCCGCGGCCCGGCCGGATCGCGCGCGAGATCGCCTCGTCGCTCGACGGATCGCCGGAAGCCCGGCTCGACCCGGCCTACGCCGCCCTGGTGGCGGACGTGACGCGGGCACTCCGGGCGGTTCTCGAGCCGTGAGGGCGGCCCCCGCCTTGTTCGGGCTCGCCGCCCTCCTCGCCTGGGAAGCGGCCGTGCGGATCACCGGCGTCGCGCCCTACGTGCTGCCGGGTCCGCTCGCCGTTCTGCGGGCGTTCGCGGGCTCGCCCGCTTCGTTGTTGGCGGCGCTCGGCTCGACCTTGCTGGTGACGGGGATTGCGCTGGTGGTGGCGGCGTTGCTGGGCGGGGCGCTCGCGTTGGCGATCTCGGCGAGCCGGCTCGCGCGCGCCGCGATGGAGCCTTGGGCGGTGGCGCTGCAAGTGACCCCGATCGTGGCGATCGTGCCGCTCGTCATCATCTGGGTCGGCCGCCTGGTCCCGTCGCCGCAGCTCGCGACCTTGATGGTACTGGTGGTCAGCGCCACGGTCGTCGCGTTCTTCCCGGTGTTCGCCAATACCGCCGCCGGGCTCGCCTCGCCGCCGGCCGAACTCGCCGACCTGTTCCGCCTTTACGGCGGCGGGCGGTGGCAAACCTTGCGCCTGCTCCGCCTGCCGGCGGCGCTGCCGTTTTTTCTCGCCGGCCTGCGTATTTCGGGCGGGCTGGCGCTGGTGGGCGCGGTGGTGGCGGAGTTCGTCGCCGGGTCCGGCGGGGTGGCGTCCGGGCTCGCCTACACGATCCAGGAGGCGGGGTTCCGCTTGCAGGTGCCGCGCATGTTCGCCGCGTTGGTGCTGCTGGCGCTGGCCGGCATCGCGATCAACGCCGGACTCGGCGCGGTGGCGGCTTGGGTACTGCGGCGACGTGGCTAGCAATGATCGCCGCCCGAAGCATACCGTTGCTGATTGTTTGCAAATCGGCGATTGTGTTTCTGGCGCAAGCGGCAACCGCGGGCGCTCCAACAAGCGTTTGGGAGGGATCAATGTCCATGCTCGTTCGCACCGCCGCTACGCGGCGGCAATTGCTCGCGTCCGCCGCCGCAGGCGCCGCCGCCTTGGGTATGCCCGGCCATTCACAGGCGAAGATGCCTCTCGGGCAGCCGCAAGCTCCGTATTTCTACCGTTTCAAGCTCGGCAGTGCGGAATGCACGGTCGTCTCCGATGGGCAGCTCCCACTTGGGGACCCAAACGCGGCATTCCTCAAGATCTCCAAGGATGAGATCGCGCGGGAGCTGAAGGACAACTTTCTGCCCACCAGCAACGCAGTTCTCGAGCAAAACGTCCTGGTTGCGAACTTCGGCGACAGAGTGGTCCTGTTCGACACCGGCATGGGAAGCGATCAGCTATTCGGCCCCTCGACCGGCAAGCTGCAAACGACTTTGAAGCAGGCCAGCATCGACCCGGCCAGCGTGGATGCGGTGGTCATGAGCCACGCCCATATCGACCACTGCGGCGGCCTCATCAACGCCGGCGGAAAGCCGAACTTCCCCAACGCGCAGTACTATATCGGGGAGGCCGATTTCGACTACTGGACCGATGACGCCAAGATACCGTCCAGTTATCCGGCGCGCCTGCACTTCCTGGATCAGGCGCGAAAGAACCTGCTCCCGCTGAAGGAGCGAATGCATTTCTACAAAGACAACGAGGAAATCATTCCGGGCATCACGGCGTTGTCGGCACCCGGGCACACTGTCAGTCACACGATCTTCATGATCAATTCCGGAGGCCAGCAGCTCTGCTACGTTGGCGACTTGGCGCATCATCCGGTGCTGCTGCTGGAGCGCCCGCGCACTCAGTTCGCCTTCGACACCGACCCCGCCCAATCGGCCGATAGCCGGGTGCGGATGATGGACATGTTCGCGGCAAATCGGACCCCGATACTCGCCTATCATTTCGCGTGGCCGGGGATCGGCCACGTGGCGAAGGATGGCGAAGGGTTCCGCTACTTTCCGCAGGCGATGGATGCGGAAAGCGTCAGCAACTTGTAGCTTCCAACTCGGCGAGTGCCGGGTTCGCCCGGCACGCGGCCCCGGCGGCAGCTGTCTCGGCCACAGTTTTGTCCGATGATCGCATGAGACCGCTTGCAATGTGGCTTGCCGTTGCGACCTGGGCGGTAGCGCTGCTGTTGCCGGCGTGTATTGCTGGCCCCGCTCTTTCCTTTGATCGCGACGACGCGCCGGACCTTGCGGCCATCCAAGTGAAGATACAGGCCAAGGACTATCGCGGCGCGCTGCCGATTGCGGCGAGCTTCACGTTGAGACCGGCCAGCTCGACAGGGCACAGGAGAAGGCGGACCCGTTGCACGGGATCTGTCCAACCGGCTGCGAGGAATCCGCTGACCTCGATCGCGCTATCGCGCAATCCCCGCCGGGCTCGCTCCGTTCGAGCGGGGCGGGCGGTCGGCGCTGACCGGATCGTGGTTCGCCGCCACCGACCATGCTTGGCGAACTCCGGCGCGCTTTGGCGAACGGCCTACTTCCAGGCGGCCTGAACCCAAATGATCGGCCTATGTCAACCGGCCCAGCAAGCGTTGCCAAGATTTTGCTCCAATCGCCTTCTCTAGCTATCGCGCGGTTTGATACAATATCCGGTACCGTGCGACGGAACGCGCCAACCCAGGCGCTTGTCCGCGTTCGGCAGCAGGCCGCCGACGGGGCCGGTGGCGGTTGCCGGCGAGCTGTCCCGCCGGACGGCGGATCGCACCATCTTTGGGTTGGGCGCTCCTGACCGGATCGGCTCATTCCAGGTCTGTTGTACTCTGCTTTTTCGGAGCGCATCTCGAAAGGAAGCTTCATGCGATTCACGGTAAACGGACAGCAGGTGGAGGCGGCGTTCGATCCGCGGACCTCGCTGCTCGACCTCATGCGCGATCATCTCGGTCTGCCCGGCTCGAAGAAGGGCTGCAACCAGGGTGCCTGCGGAGCCTGCACGGTCCTGGTGGAGGGCGTGCGGATCAACTCCTGCCTCGCGCTTGCCGTGCAGTATCAGGGGCGCTCCATTACGACGGTCGAGGGGTTGAGCAAGAATGGCGAACTGCATCCGCTGCAGCGCGCCTTCATCGAGCATGACGGGTTTCAATGCGGGTACTGTACGCCCGGACAGCTTTGTTCCGCCCTTGGCATGTTGGCCGAGGTGGAGCGCGGCGTGCCGAGCGTGGTCACCGCCGACCTCGGCGCCGAAAGCATTTCGCTCGACCGCGACGAGCTGCGCGAACGCATGAGCGGCAATCTGTGCCGCTGCGGCGCCTACAACGGAATCATCGACGCGATCGACGCGACGCCGCTCGCGGAACAACTGGCATGAGGGAGTTCACTTACGCCCGCGCCGACGATGTTCCCGCCGCGATCCGGCTTGCCGGCGAAACGGCGGGCGCGCGCTATCTCGGCGGCGGCACCAACCTCGTCGATCTGATGCGCGAAACGGTGGAGCGGCCGGCGGCGCTGGTGGACGTGACAGGGCTGTCGCGCCAGATCGAGCCGCGCGATGACGGGAGCATCCTGATCGGCGCCGGTGTCACGAACACGGAGCTGGCGGCCGACCGCGCCCTGCGGCAGCGCTTTCCGGCGCTGGCGCGCGCGATCCTCGCCGGGGCGAGCGCCCAGATCCGCAACATGGCGACCGTCGGCGGCAACATCCTGCAACGCACCCGCTGCACGTATTTTTATGACGATGCAGCACGCTGCAACAAACGCGAGCCGGGCGCCGGCTGCGACGCGATCGACGGGTTCAACCGCATTCACGCCATTCTCGGCGCTTCGCCGGCCTGCGTCGCCACGCACCCGTCCGACATGTGCGTCGCCCTCGCGGCGTTCGACGCCATCGTTCACCTGCAAGGGCCGGACGGCGCGCGCACGATACAATTCACCGAACTGCATCGCCTGCCCGGCGGCCGTCCTGACCTCGAAACGGAGCTTAAACCGCACGAGCTGATCACCGCCGTCGAGTTGCCGGCGCTGTCGTGGGCGTCACGATCGACCTACCGCAAGGTGCGTGACCGGGCCAGCTACGCCTTCGCTCTGGTCTCGG
>CAXUIE010000304.1:0-4336 GCA_964250825.1 uncultured Acidisphaera sp.
CCGATGGCGCCGTATCTCTACCGCATCGCTTTTCAGCCGTTGGCCGGGCGGTCGGTGCTGGTGCTGTTGATCGCGGCGGTGGGCGCGCACTTGGCGCTGGTCGGCCTCGGGCTCGTGTTGTTCGGCCCGGAAGGCTTTCGCGGGGATCCCTTCTCCGACGGCGAGTTGACCATCGGCGATTTGCGCCTTCCGGCCCAGGCTATCTGGATCCTGGCTGCCACGGCCGCGCTGATGGCGGCGCTCGCGTTGTTCTTCGGCCTGAGCTTGCGCGGCAAGGCGCTGCGGGCGACCGCGATCAACCGGCTGGGCGCGAGGCTCGTCGGGATCGAGGCGGCGCAATCGGGACAGGTCGCATTCGGGCTCGCGGGGTTCATCGGCGCGCTCTCGGGCGTGCTGATCGTGCCGCTGACGACGGTGTATTACGACAGCGGCTTCGTGATCGGCCTGAAGGGCTTCGTCGCCGCCATCGTCGGCGGCCTGGCCAGCTACGTGGGTGCGGTGGCTGCCGCGCTGCTCGTCGGCGTCGGCGAGTCGATCACCGCGTTCTACGCGAGCCCGTTCAAGGAGGTGATCGTGTTCGGCGCGATCATCCCCGTGCTGCTGGTCCGCTCCCTGGTGGGCGCGTCGGCGACGGAGGACGACGAGCCTTGAACCGCCGCTCCGCCGTCACGGCCGGGACGCTCGCGCTCTGGCTTTGCGTGCCCTGGCTGCCCGGGTTGCCGTTGTTCTGGGTCAACCTGCTCAACACCATCGGCATCTCGGCGATCGTGACGCTGGGGCTCGTGGTGCTGACCGGCGTCGCCGGCATGACATCGTTCGGGCAGGCGAGCTTCATGGGGTTCGGCGCGTATGCGTCGGCGCTGCTCGCGCAGGCCGGCTTTTCGCCCTGGCTCGGGCTGCCGGCGGCGATCGGCGCGAGCCTGCTCGCCGCCCTGTTGATCGGGGCGGCGACGTTGCGCTTGTCGGGCCATTATCTGGCGCTGGCGACGATCGCGTGGGGCGCCAGCCTGTCCTACCTGTTCGGCAATCTCGACTTCACCGGCCGCTTCGACGGGCTGAGCGGGTTGCCCGCCCCCGAGCTGTTCGGCTTCGGCTTCAGCGACGGCAGGCGGTTCTTCGCGCTCGTGTGGCTCGCCGTCGCCGTCGCGGCCCTCCTCACCCGCAACCTGCTCGACAGCCGAAGCGGGCGGGCAATCCGGGCACTGCACAACGGGACGGTGGCGGCCGCGTCGTTCGGCGTGCGCGCGTGGCAGGCGCGGATGACCGCCTTCCTGTTCGCCGCCGGCCTCGCCGGGCTCGCGGGGTGGCTGTACGCCGGTTTGCAGCGCGCGGTCAATCCGACGCCGTTCGGGCTTGAGCCCGGCATCGAATACCTCCTGATGGCGGTGGTCGGCGGGGCCGCGCGCATCGAGGGCGCGATCCTGGGGGCGGCGCTGTTCACCCTTCTGAACGACCGGCTGCAAACCGTGTTGCCTTTGCTGATCGGAGCGCAAGGAAGCTTCGAGGTGATCGTATTCGGCGCGCTCCTGGTGCTTTTGTTGCAGCTTGCGCCGGATGGCCTGTGGCCGCTGCTCGTCCGCGCGCGGGCGCGCCCGCAGATGGTGCGGCGGACGGAAGCCTTGCCGTCCCGCGCCCGGCCCGCGTCCGGCGAGCCCGTGCTCGAAGCCGTCCGCCGCCGCAAGACGTTCGGCGGCCTCGTCGCGGGGGACGACGGCTCGGGGGCGCGCGCGGCCCTGCTGCGCCTCGACCGCCAGGAGGAGGCGACGTTGTTCGCCGAAGCGGCGCGCCAGCTGCGCCGGGTCGGGCTCGACGAGCGCGCCGACCAGCCCGCCGGAACCCTCCCGCTCGGCCAGCGGCGACTGATGGAGATCGCGCGGGCGCTGTGCCTCGACCCGGTGGCGCTGCTGCTCGACGAGCCGGCGGCGGGCTTGCGCCACGCGGAACGGCAAGCGCTCGGCGACCTGCTGCGCCAGCTGCGCGCCGACGGCGTCGGCATTCTCCTGGTCGAGCACGACATGGCGTTCGTGATGCGCCTGGCCGATCACGTGGTGGTGCTCGATTTCGGCACGAAGCTCGCCGAAGGGCAGCCCGAACAGGTGCGGCGCGACCCGGCCGTGATCGAAGCCTATCTCGGTAGCGCGTAGTGGTTGAAGCCGCGATTGAACTCGAGGGCGTATCGGCTTCGTATGGCGGCGTCCCCGCCGTAACGGAGGTGTCGCTTCGCGTCCCGCCGGGCGGAGTGGTGACGGTCATTGGGCCGAATGGCGCCGGCAAGACAACCTTGCTGAACGCCGGCATGGGCGTGCTTCCCTCGACTGGGTCGATCCTGCTCGGGGGTCAGCCGATCACGCGGCTCGGGATCGAGGAGCGAGTCCGGTCCGGGCTGAGCTTGGTGCCGGAGCGGCGCGAGCTTTTCGCGAGCCTGGCGGTGGAGGACAACCTCCGCCTCGGCTTCTGGCGTCACCAACGACGGGGCGCGGCGGCGGCGCGCGAAGCTCTCGAGAAGGCCTACTCCCTGTTCCCGCGCCTGCGCGACCGCCGCCGCCAGCTCGCCGGCACGCTCTCGGGAGGCGAGCGGCAGATGCTGGCGATGGGACGCGCCCTGATGGCCGCCCCTGCGGTGCTAATGTTGGACGAGCCGAGCCTGGGCCTGGCGCCGCTGGTCGTACGTCAGATATTACGCCCGATCACCGCCTTGCGGGCGCCCGGCGTCGCCATTATCCTCGTCGAGCAGAACGCGCGGGCGGGGCTGCAAATAGCCGAGCGCGGCTACGTGCTGGAAGGCGGGCGGATCGTGCTGGAAGGCGACAGCGCCGCGCTCGCCGTCGATCCACGCATAACGGCGACCTATCTCGGCGGCTGATCCGAAGCGGCGTCCACCCTCACGCCGCGCTCCACGCGCACGCCGGAGATGCCGCAGGCTCGCGCAATCGCGGCGTGGTCCACCTCGGCGAGGTCGCAGGCAGTGGTGTGGTCGCCGTAAAACCGCATCCTCCGCGTGCTTCTGAAAGCCGAGGACGCCGTTGTTCAGCAGCACTACCGTCACCGGCGCCTGCAAGCGGCGCAGCATCTCAAGTTCAGCCCAGGAATGGCGAAGCCGCCCGATGACTTGTTCGATCCACGGAGAGCCGCAGAGCGAGCGGAGCCGTTCCGGATCGAGCTTGCGCCATGCGTGGCAGACGGCGTCTACGATAGCGGCGTAGCCGTCGTGGACCCTGTGCGAGAGGTGTCGCTCGCGCAGATAGAGCCAGATGCGTTCGATCGGGTTCAGCTCTGGCGCGTCGCGCGGCAAGCGGAGCAGCGTCACGTTGGCTGGAACGAGCAAGGCATGGCTGGTGTGCCAGCCCGCGCCGTCGAGCACCATGCCGACGTGCTCGTTGTCGGCCAGGCGAAGTCAGCGAACCGGTCGTTGTCGTGGCCGTTCCCTCCAGATTGAGAGGACGACAACGTCCGCCGGCGAGGATCCAAACGGCGCGCACGGTTGGAGGTAGCCCTTCAATCACCTCGCCCGGCAATCGGGCGGCGCGCAGGGACATCCCGGCCGCGAGCTCAGCACGTGACCCGACGCAAGGTCAAAATGGAGAAGGCCCCGGCACGATCCATCGCGGACCGCTCCGGAGCCTTCGGCATTGTTCGTGGGCATCCGCTGCCCGCGGATCAGGCTACTCCGAGGCGCGAACGCGAGCTCCGGAGATCCAGGCCAAGGCGGACGGTGCCGACACTAAACAATGAGACACTGGATCACCTCCTTTCAGTTGTTGCTGCGACCCCGCATAGTTGGCGCGGGTCCCGCGCCGAAGCAAGAGATTTGATCATCGGGGTGCTCCGCGCCAGCCGCCCCCATCGCGCGACCGTTGACGCTCACGCCCGCCTTGCCCCCGCATCCCGAAGGGAGTGTCATGGGCACTCGATGAGGAGGAAGGATCATGCGGGCAGCCATCGGTCGCGGGGGCAGGATCGTTTGCGACGACGTGCCCGACCTCGCGCCCGGACCCGGGCAGGTGCTGGTGCGCACCCGCGCCTGCGGCATCTGCGGCTCGGACCTCCACGCGCTGCAGTTTCCGGAAACGATCGCCCGGGTTTACCAGGACGCTGGCGTCGCGAGCCCGATGCGGGCCGACGCCGATGTCGTGTTCGGCCATGAGTTCGCCGCGGAGATCCTCGACTACGGCCCCGGCCTGGCCCGTCGGCTGAAGCCGGGAACGCTCGTGACCTCCATCCCTTCTCTGATCGACGCGAGCGGCGTGCATTCCGTCGGTTACTCCAACTTGCTTCCGGGCGGCTACGCCGAACGGATGCTGTTATCCGAAGCCTTGCTGCTCGAAGTGCCGTATGG
>CAXUIE010000305.1:0-4057 GCA_964250825.1 uncultured Acidisphaera sp.
GTTCATGCACTGCGCCTTCCAGCGAGGGTTGCCGCGAGCCGCAGGGCGGCGATCAGGCTGGCGGGATCAGCACGGCCCTGGCCCGCGATGTCGAACGCCGTCCCGTGGTCCGGCGAGGTGCGGATGATCGGCAGGCCCAGCGTCACGTTGACCCCACTCGCCATGTCGAGCGTCTTCAAGGGGATCAGCGCCTGGTCATGGTACATGCAGATCGCCGCGTCGTAGCCGGCGCGGGCGGCGGGGGTGAACATGGTGTCCGGCGGATGCGGCCCGGTGACGGCGATGCCCTCCTGCCGCAGCGCCGCAATGGCCGGGGCGATGATCCGTGCCTCCTCGTCGCCCATGGCGCCCCCTTCCCCGGCATGCGGGTTCAGCCCGGCCACCGCCAGCCGGGGCGCGGCCACGCCGAAATCCCGGCGGAGGGCCGCGGCGGTGGTCTTGCCAGCGGCGACGATCGCGGCGGCGGTCAGGCTATCCACGGCTTGACGCAGCGACACGTGCACGCTCACCGGCACCACACGAAGCATGGAAGAGGCGAGCATCATCACCTCCTGGCCCGGAACGCCCGTCAATGCCGCGAGGAACTCGGTGTGTCCCGGATGACGAAAGCCGGCGGCATACAAAGCGGCCTTGTTGATCGGATTGGTGACGACGCCGCCGACCTGGCCGGAGATGGCGAGGGCGACCGCCCGCTCGATGCTCCCGACCACCACGGGCGCGTTCGCCTCGTCCGGGTGCCCGGCCCGAGCGGGAACGGCAAGCCGCAGCGGCAGCACCGGAACCGCCGACGCGAACACGTCAAGACTTCGCTCCGGTTCGTCGATGCTCCGGACCGGGACGCCGTGCGCGGCAAGCCGCTCGGGATCGTCCACGGCCACGAACACCGGACCGCCCGCGCGCAAGGCCCGCCAAGCCCCGGCGGTGATCTCTCCCCCGATGCCGGCGGGATCGCCCATCGTGAGTGCCAGCGGCCGCATGGGATCAAATATGGAGCGCGCGGCCTTGCACGGCGAGCGCCGCCTCCTTCACCGCTTCGTTGAGGCTCGGATGGGCGTGGCAGGTGCGCGCGACATCCTCGGCGGCGGCGCCGAACTCCATCGCGGTCACCAGCTCCATGATGAGCGTGCCGGCGTCCGGGCCGATGATATGCGCGCCCAGCACCCGGTCGGTTGCCTTGTCGGCGAGGATCTTCACGAAGCCATCCGTGTCGCCCATCGCGCGGGCGCGCGCGTTGGCGGTGAACGGGAACTTGCCGACGGTGTAGGCCACGCCCTCCGCCTTCAGCTCGTCCTCCGTCTTGCCGACGGCGGCGACCTCGGGCCACGTGTACACCACGCCGGGGATGGCGCCGTAGTTCACGTGCCCCGCCTGCCCGGCGAGAAGCTCGGCCAGCGCGATCCCCTCCTCCTCCGCCTTGTGCGCCAGCATCGGGCCGTCGATCACGTCGCCGATGGCGTAGATGCCGGGAACATTGGTCGCGTAGTGGCCGTCGGTTCGCACCCGCCCGCCCGCGCCGGCCCCCCCCCCGCCCGGGGCCCGCCCGCGGCCGCCGGTGGACGCCCGCCGGCCGATCGCGAGCAGCACGATGTCGGCCTTGAGCTCCTCGGGCTCGCCGCCCTTGGCCGGCTCGAGGGTGAGTGTCACGCCGTCATTGCCGGCGCGCGCCGCCGTGACCTTGGTGCCGAGCCGGAACTTGATGCCCTGCTTGCCGAGCACGCGCTCGAACGCGCGCGCGATCTCCGTGTCCATCGACGGCACCAGCCGATCCAGGAACTCGATCACGGTCACCTCCGCGCCGAGCCGGCGCCACACGCTGCCGAGCTCGAGCCCGATATACCCGCCGCCGATCACCGCGAGATGGGCGGGCACCCGATCGAGCTCGAGCCCGCCCGTGGAGCTGACGACCTGTTTTTCATCCACATCGATTCCGGGCAGCGGCACGCTTTCGCTCCCCGTCGCGATCACGATGCTCTTGGCGTCGTATGACGCGCCCTCAACCTCGACGCGGCCGGGCGCGGCGATCCGCGCGGCGCCCTTGAGCCAGGTGACCTTGTTCTTGCGGAACAGGAACTCCACACCCTTGACGTTGGCGGTCACCACCTCGCCCTTGCGCGCCATCATGCGCGCCAGATCGAGCTTGACGTTGCCCACCTCCACGCCGTGCTCGGCGAAATGCTCGGCGGCGGCGACGTAGTTTTCGGAGGATTGCAGCAGCGCCTTGGATGGAATGCAGCCGATATTGAGGCAGGTTCCGCCGAGCGTCGCGCGCTTTTCCACGCACGCGACCTTGAGGCCGAGCTGCGCGGCGCGGAGCGCGCACACATACCCACCCGGCCCGGCGCCGATGATGATGACGTCGAACGCTTCACTCATCGCGTGCCGGTGTCCCCGTTGCCCATGCGCCGCATTAGCCCGAGCCCGGGCATGAGGGAAGCCACGCGGGCGTTCCGCGGGCGGAGACGAAGCCGCCCGCGTTTGCCGTTTCAGGCCGCCTTGCGGTTCACCTTGCTTTCGGCGATGGAGGTGAGCTTCTTGTCGGCAGCCTTCTCCTCCTCCAGCGTCTGCTGCAGGGCTTGCGCGACCTGCTGATGCCCGAGCTGCCGCGCGAAGGCGATCAACGTCCCGTAGCGCGTCATCTCATAATGCTCGACGGCCTGAGCGGCGGACAGCATCGCGGCATCCCGCACGTCGGCGTCGTCGCAGTCGCCCATGATCTCCTTGGCTTCCGCGAGGATGCCGTCCATCGCGGCGCACTGCACGGCTTTCGCGTCCTGACCAAGCTGCTGGAACACCTGCTCCAGCCGTTTCACTTGACCCTGCGTTTCGGTGAGGTGCTGCTGGAACGCGGCCTTGAGCTGCGGGTCCCGCGCCTTCTCCGCCATCGTCGGCAGGTTCTTCACGATCTGGTTTTCGGCGTAGTAGATGTCCTGCAGGGTGTGGGTGAACAGGTCATCAAGCGACTTGATCGGCTTGGAAAACAATCCCATCGGCTTTTTCTCCGTGCTGTGCCGTTGACCGAATAGCCGCCGGCCGAGCGCTGTGACAGCCGACCCGGCCTATGCGGCGGAGCAACCGCTCGCGTTCCGGCTAAGCCGGATGACATGCGGTCTGTGGCGGGGAACGGTTCGCCCGCCTGTTCGTTCGCTCTCGGTGCGCGTCATCAACGAAACACGGAGGGCAGCGATGTCGGGTCAAAGAGAGCAGGAACAGCAGCTGGAACGCAGCTACAAGATACGCCAGGTCACCAATATCCAGGCGTCATGGACGGAGCGCGAGCGCGGACAAAAGGGCGTGTTCACCCTTCAGCTCGTGCTCGACAATGGCGTCGAAGAATACATCCTCGCGCCGGACGCGGATGATATCGACGTGATGATGACGCTGTTCGCGCGCAGCGGCCACACCACCTTCGACCTCGACCGTAAGGTGCTGATGTTCGCCAATCTGTCGGCGAAGTGACGTAAAGCAGGAAAGCGCAGCGCTATCCGCGCCGGCGCCAGCGGACTGCGCTGCGCCTTCCGCTTGATCGTTTCAAATGCCCAGCAACAGCCGGCGCGGGTCCTCGACGCCTTCCTTGACGCGGACCAGGAACGACACGGCCTCCTTGCCGTCCACGATGCGGTGATCGTAGGAGACGGCGAGGTACATCATCGGCCGCACTTCCACCTTGCCGCCGACCGCCATCGGGCGGTCCTGGATCTTGTGCATCCCCAGGATGGCCGATTGCGGCGGATTGAGGATGGGTGTCGACATCAACGAGCCGTAGATGCCCCCATTGGTGACGCTGAACGTCCCGCCGGCGAGTTCGTCGAGCTTGAGCTGACCGTCGCGCGCGCGCCGGCCGCACCCCGCGCGCGCCGCCGCCCGGACTTCGTGTACTCGGGTCGCGTCGAGGTGGTGATGTGGACGGTGCCGCTGCTCACGGTGCTGTTCCTGTCCGGGCTGATCTGGACCGGCTCGCACGACCTTGACCCCTACAAGCGGCTGCCGGAGCCGAACGGGCGCACGCTGGAAGTCCAGGTCGTGACGCTGGACTGGAAGTGGCTGTTCATCTACCCGG
>CAXUIE010000305.1:4067-4326 GCA_964250825.1 uncultured Acidisphaera sp.
CGCGCCGCCCACCGCGATGCCCATGTGGACGAAGTTCTTGTAGACAATCTCGTCGCCGTCGATCTCGGCGTTGACGGCGGGGAACTCCTTGAGCCCCGCGACGCACGCCTTGACGAAGAACGACATGAAGCCGAGGCGCACGCCCTTGTGCTTCTTCTCGAAGGCTTCGCGGTACTCGGACCGCAGCGCCATCACGGCACTCATGTCCACCTCGTTGAAGGTGGTGAGCATCGCCGCCGTGTTCTGCGCTTCCTTGAGC
>CAXUIE010000306.1:0-4316 GCA_964250825.1 uncultured Acidisphaera sp.
GGTGGCGCGCGTCGTGGCGCTGACTTGCGCCGCGCCGCCGCATCAGGCGACGCACTGGACCGGCCGGGCGATGGCCCGCGCCGTCGGCATCTCGCTGAGATCGGTGCAGCGCATCTGGGAGGCGCACAAGCTGCAGCCGCATCGGCTGCGCCAGTTCAAGCTCCCGGACGATCCGCAATTCGTCGCCAAGCTGCGCGACATCGTCGGCCTCTATGTCGATCCGCCGGCGCATGCCGTGGTGCTGTCGGTTGACGAGAAGAGCCAGATCCAGGCGCTCGACCGCACCCAGCCGGGCCTGCCACCCAAGCGCGGGCGCTGCGGCACCATGTCGAGCGCGCGGTCCCGGCCGGCAAGCTGATCGAGGCGGTGGTCGACAACTATGCCACCCATGAGCATCCCAAGGTGAAGGCGTGGCTCGAACGGCATCCGCGTTGGACCTTCCACTTCACGCCGACCTCGGCCGCGCCAGCGGTTCGAGCGCTCGAAGAGCGGGTTCGCGACCGGCCTTCAGCGCCTCCAAGGTCGCTTCAGCAATTTCGTGCGACGCGTTGGGCAGATAATTCAGCTCACCAAGCAGCCGCGATCTCGGGACCAGCAAGGAACGGCTCGCAGCTGCCGCCTCGGAGTCACCCAGCTGGCGCGCGCGAGCCGCTATCTCTCCGGCGGTCGCGTCCGCCGGCAGACCGAGAATGGCGAATGGGTTGGCCAGCAGGTCGACGCCCACGGTAGAACCCGGTCAGTACGGAAGAGACCCGATAGCCGATCCGCTTACCGCCTGATTAACCGAAAGCAACGCCTCACTCCCCTCCGAGACGGCTCGCCATCAGTTCGGCGATCATCACCGTGGTCAGATGGGTGTTGGCGCGCACCACGCGCGGCATCACCGAGGCATCGATCACCCGCAGGCCATCCAGCCCCGATACGCGGCACTCGGGATCGACCACCGTCATCGGATCATGCGGGCCGCCCATCGGGCAGGTGCTGGTCGCGTGCTGGGTGTCTCCCGCCTGATTGAGGGCGAAGGCGTCCACCTCCGCGTCGGTCCCGCCGTCGAGAAAATCCGGGAAAATTCGCCCGACCGCCAGGACGTTGCTGTTCCGGGCCAGCGATTGCAGCCGGCGCACTCCGTCCCGCATCCGTTCGACGTCCGAGGGGTGGTCCAACATGTTCTGCTCGATGATCGGCTGATCCCGTGGGTCCGCCGACGCCAAGCGAAGCGCGCCGCGCGAGAAACACTGATTGACCCACACCCCGACCAAGCCGGTCGGCTGCCCATCGCTGCGGCCGTCCAGGCCGAGACTGTCGCCGAAGCGATTCAAGGAAACCATCATCATGTCGTTCGGGCCGGCTCCGGCGAGGCCCGAACTGTAACGGACGCAAACATTGGTGTGCCTGAACCCGTCCGGCGACCGCGCGTCCGGGTGCAACAGGATGGGCATGAAGATCCCCGGATGGTCCTGGAACGCTTCGCCCACCGGCAGGTCGGCCCGCACCGCGATCTCAAGGGCGGCCAGGTGCGCCGACGGGCCGACGCCCGAACGCATCAGGATGGCCGGGGAGTGCACGGCGCCGGCCGAGAGAATCACGGTCTCGCCGCGGATTTCGCGCCAGCTGTTGTCGATCCCGACCCGCACGCCCACCGCGCGCCGGCCATCGAACAACACCTTATCCACTAGCGCTTCGCCGAACACCGCGAGGTTGTTCCGCCCCCGGCTCGGTTCGAGATAGCGTCGTTGGTGCTGACCCGCACGCCGTCGCGGCTGTTGATCGCGTAGGGCGAGACGCCGGTCGCACCCGGCGCGTTATGATCGCTTGCCCAAGGATAGCCTTCGTCCAGCGCGGCGTGGGCGAGGGCCAAATCCACCGCGCCCCACTTCGCCACCGGCGCGCGATAAATCGGGATCGGGCCGGCGTCGCCGTGATACGGCGCCTCGCCGAACCGCAGATCGCTTTCCATGCGCCGGAAGGCCGGCAGAACGTCGGCGAACGACCAGCCCCGGCACCCGGCCGCCGCCCAGCCGTCGAAATCCTCGGGAACGCCGCGAATGGCGATCTGCCCGTTGATGGCCGAGCTGCCCCCGACGCCGCGACCGCGCCAGTAGGTGCGCGGCGCCTGCGCCCTGGTCCGGCGCGCCTGCAGAGCATCCCACCGATATTCGGCATGGGCGGCGTCCGTGATGATCCGGTGCGGGTTGGCGCTCTTCATCGCATCCGGGGTCTGGCTGGAACGATAGTCACGACCGGCCTCGATCAGCGCCACGTTCGCGGCACCGTTCGCCGACAGCCTCGCGGCTAGAACCGTCTCGGCGGAGCCGGCTCCCACAATGACATAGTCGTATGCCATCGGCTTGTGTCCCATTGCGTGGCGCAGGCGTGTTCAGGCTGGCACGATGTCAGGGCGGCCACGAGATCGGCTTTGCCGCGCATATCCGGGGCGTTAGGGTCGCGCCCATCGAAGGAGGCCGCCATGCTCGAGAAGCGCTGGAACAAGTCGAAGCTCCCGTCCCGCCACGTGACCGAAGGGCCGGACCGCGCGCCGCACCGCTCGTATTACTACGCGATGGGGCTGACCGAGGAGGAGATCCACCAGCCCTTCGTCGGCGTCGCGACCTGCTGGAACGAGGCCGCGCCCTGCAACATCGCGCTCTCGCGCCAGGCGCAGTCCGTCAAGAAGGGAGTCGCCGCCGAAGGCGGCACGCCGCGCGAGTTCACCACCATCACCGTCACCGACGGCATCGCCATGGGCCACCAGGGGATGAAATCCTCCTTGGTGTCGCGCGACCTCATCGCCGATTCGGTCGAGCTCACGGTGCGCGGCCATTGCTACGACGCGCTGGTCGGGCTCGCCGGCTGCGACAAGTCGCTGCCCGGCATGATGATGGCGATGCTCCGGCTCAACATCCCGAGCGTGTTCATGTACGGCGGCTCCATCCTGCCCGGCAATTTCCGCGGCAAGGATGTCACCGTGGTCGACCTGTTCGAGGCGGTGGGCGAGCACGCCGCCGGGAAGATGTCGGCCGAGGACCTCCACGAACTCGAATGCGTGGCCTGTCCCTCGGCCGGGGGGGGGGGGGGGGCGGGGGGCGGCAGCCCCCAGGCGACGGTGAGCGAGGCGATCGGCCTGGCCCTGCCCAACTCCGCCGGCGCCCCGGCGCCCTACGAGGACCGCGACCGCTGGGCGGTGGAAAGCGGCCGGGCGGTGATGAAGCTCGTCGAGCAGAACATCCGCCCGCGCGACATCGTCACCCGCCGCTCGCTCGAGAACGCCGCTGTCGTGGTGGCCGCGACCGGCGGCTCGACCAACGCCGGCCTGCACCTGCCCGCGATGGCGCACGAGGCGGGCATCCGCTTCACCATGGACGACGTGGTGGCCATCATGCGCCGCACCCCGTACATCGCCGACCTCAAGCCGGGCGGCAAATACGTGGCGTTCGACGTCTACAAGATAGGCGGCATCCAGGTGATCCTCAAGGCGCTGCTGGACGGCGGGCTGCTGCACGGCGATTGCCTCACCGTCACCGGCAAGACCCTCGCCGAGGGCCTCCAGGAGGTCGTGTTCCCCCTCGGCCAGGACGTGGTCTATCCGGTTTCCCGCGCGATCTCGCCCACCGGCGGCGTGGTCGGCCTCAAGGGCAACCTCGCCCCCGAGGGCGCGATCGTGAAGGTCGCCGGCATGGAGAAGCTGCGCTTCGAGGGCACAGCGCTTTGCTTCGACAGCGAGGAGGAAGCGTTCGCGGCGGTGCAGGACCGCGCCTACAAGGCCGGCGACGTGATCGTGGTCCGCTACGAGGGGCCGAAGGGCGGGCCGGGGATGCGCGAGATGCTGTCCACCACCGCCGCCATCTACGGCCAGGGCATGGGCGAGCAGGTGGCGCTCATCACCGACGGCCGCTTCTCGGGCGGCACGCGCGGCTTCTGCATCGGCCATGTCGGGCCGGAAGCGGCGGTGGGCGGCCCGATCGGCCTGCTGCGCAACGGCGACCGCATCACCATCGACGCCGAGCGCGGCACGATCGACGTGGCGCTCACCGACGCCGAGCTCGCCGCCCGGCGGGCCGAATGGAAGCCGCGCCGCACCGACTACAACAGTGGTGCGATCTGGAAATACGCGCAGCTCGTCGGCCCCGCCCATCTCGGCGCGGTAACCCATCCCGGCGGCGAGGCCGAAACGCACTGCTACGCGGACATTTGACGGTGCTGGCCGGGCGGATCGCCCTCGTCACCGGCGGGTCGCGGGGCATCGGCCGCGCGATCGCGCTGGCGCTGGCCGAGGCGGGCGCGGACCTGGTCCTGGCGGGTCGCGACGCCGAGAAGGC
>CAXUIE010000307.1:0-2990 GCA_964250825.1 uncultured Acidisphaera sp.
TGCAGGTATCGCCGAGCCGGCTCTCGCACGCTCTGTCGCGCCTGGAGGAAATGGGGTGGGTGCGGCGCGAGATGTGCGCGGGCGACCGCCGCAAATGGATGGCGGTGCTGACGGACGAGGGGCTGGCGGCGCTGCGCGCCGCCCCGCGCGGGGGCGGCAGCCGCGGGGCGCAGCGCCGCCCCCGGCAGCAGCCGCCGCACCATCGCCTGCACCTGCTGCTTCTCCGCCCCGCCGGTGCCGACCACGGCCATCTTCACCGTCTTGGCCGCGTATTCGACGACGGGGATGCCGGCCAGCGCCGGCGCCAGCAGCGCCACGCCGCGCGCGTAGCCGAGCTTCAACGTCGCCGCGCCGTTGCGATTGACGTAGGTTTCCTCCACCGCCGCCTCGTCGGGCCGGTGCAAGGAGAGCAGGCCAGCGAGCGCGTCGTGCAGCGCGCGCAGGCGGTGCGGCACGGCCGTCTCGTGGTCGGTCGCGATCACGCCGTCGGCGACGTGCCGCAGCCGGTTGCCATCCACCTCGATCACCCCCCAGCCCGTGCAACGCAGGCCGGGATCGACCCCGAGCAGCCTCACCATGCGCCCTCGATTCGCGCCCGATCGCGTCAGGCCGAGAGCTTTTGCATCACCGCGTCCGGGATGTCGAAGTTGGCGTAAACGTTCTGCACGTCGTCATTGTCGTCCAGCGCGTCCACGAGCTTGAGCAAGGCGCCGGCCCGCTCGGCGTCGAGGGTGACGGAGGTGGTGGGCCGCCAATCGAGCTTGGCGCCGTCGGGCGGTCCGAACCGGGCTTCCAGCGCGTCGCGGACGGCGAAGAAGTCCTCGGGGGCGGAGGTAATCTCGTGCGCTTCTCCGTCGCTTTGCACGTCGGCCGCGCCCGCCTCGATCGCCGCTTCCAGCATGGCATCCGCGCTCGCGGCGCCGGCCGGATAGCGCACGACCCCGAGCCGCTCGAACAGGAAGGCGACCGAGTTGGTCTCGCCCAGCGCGCCGCCATGCTTGGAGAACGCGGCTCGGAGGTCCGAAGCGGTGCGGTTGCGGTTGTCCGTCAGCGCTTCGACGATGATGGCGACGCCGGCGGGGCCGTAGCCCTCGTAGCGCACCTCGGCGTAGTCATCACCACCGCCGCTCCCGGCGGCTTTCTTGATGGCGCGGTCGATCGTGTCGCGCGGCATGTTGACCTGCCGCGCCGCCGTCATAGCCGCCCGCAGGCGAGGGTTGGCCGCCGGGTCAGGCAGGCCGGAGCGGGCCGAGACGGTGATCTCCCGAATCAGCTTGGCGAACTGCCGCGCCCGGCGCGCATCCTGCGCGCCCTTGCGGTGCATGATGTTCTTGAACTGCGAATGTCCGGCCATAGGCCCGTCCTGAGGTCTCGAGCTTCAAACGGCGTGATGGGTTCTCGGGCTCAGACGAAGAACGACTCGATGATGAGGGCCGCAACACCTGCGACGATCGTCCCGCTCATCCATTTGAGCACGGCTAAATCCGTCTCGATCCTGGCGAACCGGGCCTCGTAGTCAGCGACCGCCTTGGCCGCGGCGCGCGCTTTGTCCTGCGGCGTGCCTGCCGCGATGAAAGCTTCGTAAACCTCAGCGATCATGGTTGTCATGCCTGCAACCTACTCTTGGACCGAGGACCGCGACAACGCGCGCACTCACACCGGCATCGCTTGCGACAGCCGTCCGCCGGTCCGCACCGGCTCGATCCGGCGGGCGAGCCCCGTCGCATCGTCGGTTATGACGAACACCCCGCACACCGTCGCCTCGCCTTCCGCGGGGGCCAGGCGCTCGCCCGGCATCTTGCGCCAGAAACGCGTGGCCGCGCCCTCCTTGGCCATGCCGATCACGCTGTCATAGTCGCCGCACATCCCCGCGTCCGATTGGAACGCGGTGCCGCCGGGCAGGATCTGGTGGTCGGCCGAGGGGGTGTGCGTGTGGGTGCCGACCACCAACGACGCCTGCCCGTCGAAGGAATGGGCGAACGCCATCTTCTCGCTGGTGGCTTCGGCATGGAAGTCGATCACGACCGCCGAAACGGTCCCGCCCAGGCGGTACTTCGCGAGTTCCTGCGCCGTGCCGCGGAACGGGCAATCGAGCGCGTCCATGAACAAGCGGCCCATCGCGTTCAGCACGAGGGCGCGACGGTTCCCCGGCACTTCTACGAGGGCGGCGCCCGCGCCGGGCGTGCCGGGCGGGAAGTTGAGCGGGCGGATCAGGCGCGGCGTTTCGGCGATGAAGGGGACGATCTCGCGCCGGTCCCAGGCGTGATTGCCGAGCGTGAGGACGTCGGCCCCGGCCTCGAACAGCGCCACGGCCATCTCGGGGGCGAGGCCGAAGCCGTGCGAGGCGTTCTCCGCATTGACGATGGCGAGATCGACCGCCAGCCGCGCGCGAAGACTGGGCAGCGCGGCGGCCACCGCCTCCCGGCCGGTCCGACCGACCACGTCGCCCAGGAAAAGGATGTTCATGCAACCTCGCAGCAAACGATGCCGCGCTCGGTGGCGACCGCGGGGAGCCGAACATCGTGCGGGCCGGCGGGAACCGCGTCCATCTTCTGGGCGGCGAAGGCGCAGCCAAGCCGCGCGGCGTGCGGCAGCGCAGCCAGGGTGCGATCGTAGAAACCGCCGCCGTAGCCGAGGCGCGCGCCACGTCGGTCAAAGGCGAGCAGCGGCACCAGCACGAAATCGGGCGTCCGTTCAGGACCGGTCGGGCGCTGCGTGCCGAACGCTTCCCGTTCCATCGCATCGCCGGGTCGCCACGCTCGGAACTGCAACGGCAGTCCACGTCCGACCGTGGCGGGCAGCGCAAGCGGCTGGCCCCGCTTCGACAACGCAAGCAGCAATGACCGAATGTCGATCTCGCCCGGAAGCGGCCAGAAACCGGCCACCACCGCCCCGGTCGGCGGAGCAGCGTGCGCCAGGACGTGCTCGGCCAGCCGCGCCCCCCACGCGGGATCGCAGGAAGCGCGCGCGCCGAGCGCCCAGGCGCGAGC
>CAXUIE010000307.1:3000-4314 GCA_964250825.1 uncultured Acidisphaera sp.
GGCGAGGCCGTGCCCTGCCGGGTCAAGTCCCCGGCGGCGGATGCGCGCGGCATCCCGTGCCGCCCGCTTCGCGACATCAATGTCGTTCATCGTGTTCCAATGGTAATGTGCGGAGCCGCCCTGGCCGTTGGCGTCTCATCCTCCCAGAGCCTGCTGTTGCAGGTGGGCGCCGGGTACCGTGACCAGGGCCACGACAGAGCCAGCTCCCGAGGGGATGCTTACTGGCCCTGGGGATAAATTGCCTGACGCACCGGGCAGCTCCGCCACCCTATTTAGGGAGCCTCGAGACCCGCCGCAATCTCCTCCGCGCGGCGAGCGAGCTTGCCGAGCCGCGGGGCGAGCTTGGGGTCGGTTCCGGCGGCCGAGCTTTCCAGCCGGGCGACGCGCCGGCGCACTTCGTCGAACTCGCGCCGACGGTCGTGCAGCTCATCGGCGAGCATCAGCGCGGCCAGCACGAGCATTCGCGACTCGCTCGCCGGCCCGGCGCTGGCGCGGATCTCCTCGATGCGCTGGCCCACCTCGCGCCCCATCGCCTCCAGATGCTGCTCTTGCCCGTTCTCGCAGCCCACCTGATAGGAGTAGCCGTTGATGCGAATGGTCACCTGCGCCATCACCAATCCCCGTGTCTTCGTCCCGCGCCCTAGGCCGTCTCGCGGAGCTCGTCGCGCAGCCGCGCGATCAGCGAATCGAGCCGCGCTGCCATCTCGGCCGGCACCATAGCACTGCTTGGCGCCGACGCAGCCGCGGCGTGGGGGGCAACGCGCGCGATCCGCTCAAGCGCCGCTTCCAAGCGGTTCGCCGCCGCATGGGGATCGTCGTCCTCGGCCGCCATTGTCCCTCCGTGAGCCGCAATCAGGGCGCTCGCACTCAAACCGCCCCGTCGTCCCATCGTCAAGCATGAAGCTGCATCCCGCCGTGGTGGTGCATGGGCTGGACGATGCCCGGACGGCGCTGGCGCCACGAAGGCCCGTCACATTGCTATCCGGGCGCGGCGCTGGCCTCTACGCCGGCCCTCTCTGGTGGCTTCAGCTCGTGTCGCTGGCCCGGCAAGCGGAGCCGGGTATCCCGGTCGCGGATCTGCTCGACTGCGCCGACGCGCCCGGCCTCGCACTCGGGGCGATCCGCGCCGGCCAGCGTGGCTTGGTGCTATGGGCGGACCATACGGGATTTCGGGCGGTGGCGGCGATCGCGTCGGCCGTGAGCAGGTCCAGCGCCCGCCGCAGGGACACGTGGATGGTGACGGGCACGACCCGGAGCGAGTCGTTGGCCAGCATCATCACCGGCAGCGCGGCGCCCGTCAGCGCGGCCAGGAAC
>CAXUIE010000308.1:0-4308 GCA_964250825.1 uncultured Acidisphaera sp.
GCTGGTAAGAGCCACGCGACGGCACAGGATCGATGAATGGAGGCTACGGCGGACGGGCTCCAAATCCCGCAGCGGTATTGGGCGATCCTGACCGTGGCGCTCGGCCTCGTCATGGCGGTGCTGGACGGGGCGATCGCCAACGTCGCCCTGCCCACCATCGCGCGCGACCTCCACGCCAGCCCCGCTTCCTCCATTTGGGTGGTGAACGCGTATCAGCTCGCCGTCACTGTCTCGCTGCTGCCGCTGGCCGCGCTCGGCGACATCCTGGGCTACCGGCGCGTCTACCAGGGCGGCCTGATCGTGTTCACCGTCGCCTCCCTGCTCTGCGCCCGATCGGACTCCCTGACGACCCTCGCGTTGGCGCGGGTGGCCCAAGGGTTCGGCGCGTCGGGCGTCATGAGCGTGAACACGGCCCTGATCCGCTTCATCTATCCACGGCGGCTGCTCGGGACGGCGATGGGGGTGAACGCGCTGATCGTCGCCGTCTCGTCAGCGGTCGGCCCGACGGTCGCTTCCGGCATCCTGTCCGTCGCCCCTTGGCAATGGCTGTTCTACATCAACGCGCCGATCGGCCTTCTTGCCCTTCTTCTCGGCCTTTGGGCGTTGCCGGCCACCAAGCTGGCTTCCCACACGTTCGATATCTGGAGCGCGCTGCTCAACGCCTTCGCACTCGGGGCGCTGGTCGTGGCGGTGGATGGGCTCGGGCAAGGCGAGACGCGGTGGATCATTGGGGCGGAGACGGGCTTCGCCGTCCTCGCGGGCTGGTTGCTAGTCAAGCGCCAGCTGTCCCGCGCGTCGCCGCTGCTGCCGGTGGACCTGCTCCGCATCCCCATCTTCGCGCTCTCGATCGCCACCTCCATCTGCTCCTTCGCTGCGCAGACCTTGGCCTATGTGTCGCTGCCCTTCTTCCTGCAGGACGCGCTCGGCCGCTCACAGGTGGAGACTGGCTTGCTGATGACGCCTTGGCCGCTCACGGTGGCGGTGGTGGCGCCGATCGCCGGGCGGTTGTCCGACCGCTATTCGGCAGGGCTGCTCGGCGGCATTGGGCTGTTGGCGATGGCGGCGGGGCTGGTTCTGCTGGCGCTCCTGCCGGCGCACCCGAGCGAGGTGGACATCGCTTGGCGGATGGTGCTTTGCGGCTTCGGCTTCGGCCTGTTCCAGACGCCCAACAACCGCGCGATGATCGGCGCCACGCCGCCCCAGCGAAGCGGCGCCGGCGGGGGCATGCTGTCCACCGCCCGGCTGCTCGGCCAGACCTTGGGGGCGGCCTTGGTGGCGGTGGTATTCGGCTTGGCGCCGAGGCACGCCACTGCCGCCACGTTGCTCGTGGGCGCGGCGTTCTCCATCGTCGCCGCCGGGGTGAGCGTGGTACGAGTGACACAGCGGAGGCCGGCTCCCACAGGGTAGACGCTTTGTGGCGAAAGGCGGGCGCAAATGGTGACGTTCGCCACATCCATGCCTCGCTAGGCCGCGCGGGCGACAACCGTTCTCACCGAAGGAGAGTGCCGTGCGCGTTCCAGACCTTGATTGGCCGGAAGACCTGTTCACCGATGCGGCCATCGCCGATGATCGCGAGGCGACCGATCGCGCCCCCTGGCTTTGCCCTGCGATGCGGGACGCCGGGACGCGCAACGGACCCACCATGGAGCCGTTACATCTCGCCGCGTAGGCGGCCTCGGCGCCCAGGACCGGCGGACTTGAGCCCAGCATCGCGAGCGCTCACCTTCGCTCAGACAGTCAAAGGGGAAACGCGATGAGCGAGCAGCAACTCCCGGGCCGTGACGCGCAGCCGGTGGACTGGCGGTTGAACGGCGTGCGGGTTATCAAGGGCGACACGCTCGACACCAACACGCCGCAGACCCCCGGCATGAACCGGGCCGCCGCGATCAACGCCGCAAGGGTCGGGGCGCAGAAGATCTGGGCCGGCACCGTCCACATCCACGCCGGAGCCAAGACCGGCGCGCATCACCACGGCCAACTCGAGAGCGTGATCTACGTCCTGAAGGGCCGCGCGCGCATGCGCTGGGGCGAGAACCTTGAGTTTGTCGCCGAAGCAGAGCCCGGCGACTTCATCTTCGTCCCACCCTATGTCCCGCATCAGGAGATCAACGCCAGCGACGACGAGACGCTCGAATGCGTGCTGGTCCGCAGCGACAACGAGGCGGTGGTGGTCAACCTCGACATCAAGCCGGCGGAGCGGCCGGAAGCGGTCTACTGGGTGGACCCGATCCACAAGCACCCGGAAGCGGACGGCGCGGGCGTCAGCAAGGGGCCGGAGTGAACGCTTACGAGCTTCGGTCACCGAGGAAAGTATGGCGCGGTTGACGGCAGGAGCTGGGTGCCGTTCGGCGAGGTGATGAGCGCGGCCCGAGGCGCGGCGTCGAGTTCCGTGATCGGCATGGCGCTGCAAGTTACCGGCGATTGGGGTATTACGAACATGATTCGGCCGCGGCCAAGAAGCGCATCTGCAGCGCTTGACGCGGCCGAGATGAAGTTGGACTTCCTCATCGCCAAACTCGAGGCAACGGGGCAGTGAGCGTGCTCGGGTACGCCTACAAGGCTCTCGCGACGGGCACGGCTTAGGATCGCGCCGGATCGCGGCGAGCAAACGTGACCCGGCAGGCGGCCACCACCCTGCGTCATTGTGGTCGTACCGATGCTGCTGCCCGAGTGCAGGTCAACACGACGCCACGCGCTTCTTCCGCGTCGCCGGGAGCAGGTGACGCGATACGTCCGGGAAGTGAGCGCGGCGGCCCGCGGGCGCTACCGGTTCAGAAGCCGCTCGGTCACATCGTGCTCGGAGTAGGTGAGGCCGTCGAGTTCGACGGTGGGCCTTTCCTCGTAGAGCGCGAGAGCGTCCCGCACGCGCTTTCGGGCCTTGGGCAACTCGCGGGCGATCAGCTCAGGTATCTCCCGGCGCAGGCTTGGGCTGTCCTCCAGCAAATCCTCGATTTCGCCGCGCGCTTGGAGGATGGTTTCCGCCCAGCCACGGCGCGGGTCCGTTGCGGGGGAGGCTTGCAGCTTCATGAGATGCTGCAAGATGCGCTGGAGCTGACTGGCAAGCGCGGTCCGTTGCGATCGGCCCAAGCTGTCGATCTCCTCGGCCACGTTTTCCCAATCGATCGGCAGGTTGGAGCCGGCCTGCGTCGCCCTTCGCAGTGCCGCCGCCTGCTGCTCGCTCCACAGGACGACATCCTCATCGTAGAGAGTACGCATCATTTTCCCGATCTCGGCAGACACAATTCTAGCATCGTACACGAACAAACTCGTCGACTGGACGGGCGGAGTGCTTTCTTCGACAGATACCCTGCGAATGTTACCGTGAGGCATAGCCCCTCGTCGCCTGGTTCAAGTAAAAGGTTTCGGCCCAAACAGACCGCTGCTCATTCCACGTTCCGTATGTTCGTGCGACAATCATTTCTTTCCGCCTGTTCATCGAACCCGAGCAACCGGTCCGCTTCCGCCACCTCCACGGCCAGCACGCCGCCGAGCTTCTTGCCCACCTGCCGCGTCCGCACCCGCGTGTCGTCGATGCTGCGGCTCAGCTTTTCGGCGCGATCGGCCATGCTGTCGAGGGCGGCGTTCAGCTTGCCCCACTCGGTGCGCACGGCACCCAGCATCGCGGCGATTTCGCCGGTGCGCCGCTCCAGCACGGTGGTGAGCTGGCCGATACGGATCGTGTGCAGCAACACCGGAAGCAGGCTCGGGCCGAGCACCATCACGCCATGCGCCCGTCGCACATGCTCGAGCAGGCCCGGCACCCGGTTCACCTCGGCGAACAACCCCTCGGTCGGCAGGTACATGATGGCGAAATCGGCGGTGCGCGGCGGGGCGATGTATTTGCGGCCGATACGGTCGGCCTCCTCGCGGATGCGGCGCTCCAACGCGCGGCGGGCGGACAGCTCGGCGTCCTTGTCGGCGGCCTCGGCGGCGAGCAGCAGCCGGTCGTAGTCCTCGGTGGGGAACTTGCAATCCACTGGCAGCCAGAGTGGCGCGTCGCGGTCCCGCCCCGGCATCCGGAGCGCGAACTCCACCACCTCGCCGCCGCCCTCGCGCACCCGCACGTTGCGGTCGAAGCCGCCCGGCAGCACGTCCTCCAGCATGGCGTCGAGCTGCGCCTCGCCCCAGGCGCCCCGGGCGCGGACGTTGGAGAACAAGCGCTTGAGGTCGCCCACCTGCGACGCGACGGCCTGCACCTGGCCGATCGCCTGCTGCACGTGAGCGAACTGTTCCGCAACCTGCCGAAAACTCTCGCCGACGCGCTTCTCCAGCGCCGATTGCAGCTGCTGATCGACGGCGGCGCGCATC
>CAXUIE010000309.1:0-2857 GCA_964250825.1 uncultured Acidisphaera sp.
CACCGGAGCGCTTTGAGGGGCTTGGCAAAGTTGTAGGCTGACAAGAAAGCCAGGACGTGAGCGCGGAGGCTCTCCGCGGTTGGGTAGTGGAACACCTTGGTGGTGGCGTCCTTGACGGTGCGGTTCATCCGCTCCGCCTGACCATTGGTCCAGGGATGGTAAGGCTTGGTCAGCCTGTGCTCGATGCCGTGCTCGTCGCACACGCGGTCGAAGATGTGGCGCATGGCGTCCCACCTTGGTCACGCGGTTGATGGCGAGGAACATGTGGGGGACGCCCTCGGCGGAGCGGAGCTGGGCGCTGCTGGCGGACGGCACACCCTTGGTGACGGCGGCCTCGCGCGGCGCCGGCCGGGTGGTGCTGTTCCATGTCACGGCCAACTCGGACTGGTCGAACCTGCCGCTGTCCGGCTTGTTCGTGGACATGCTTCGGCGGCTGGTCGAGCTTTCGGCGGGTGTGGCCAGCGCCCCGCCGCACACGGTGCTGGCGCCGGCGGAGATGCTGGACGGGTTCGGCCTGCTTTCGCCGCCCCCGGTCTCCGCCACGGGCTTGAGCGGCGATGCGTTCGCGACGACGCCGGTCTCGCCGGCCCACCCGCCTGGCCTCTACGGGCCGGAAAACGGCCGGCAGGCGTTCAACCTGGGCGCGGCGCTGCCGCCGCTGCGGGCCGCGCCGGTGATGGCCGGAGCGCGGCTGGAGCGATTGGGCGCGGCCGCTCCCGACCGCGACGTCGGCCCCTGGCTTCTGGCGGCCGCGATCGTGCTCCTGGCGGCCGACCTGCTCCTCTCGCTTTGGCTGCGCGGGCTGCTTCGGCGACAGATGGCCGTCGCGTTGGCGCTCGCGATCGTCGTGCCGCACGGCGCGGCCTGGGCGCTCGACAGCAAGGAGCCGCCCGCGTTGGCGACCCGGTTGGCGTTCGTGGTGACCGGCGACGATCAGGTGGACGGCGTATCCCGCGCCGGGCTCGAGGGCTTGTCCGATTACGTCAACCGCCGCACCGCCGCGACCCTGGCGGAGCCGGAGGCCGTCGTCCCCGGCCAGGACGACCTCAGCTTCTACCCGCTGCTGTATTGGCCGGTCACCGCCGACGCCCCGCCGCTCGCAACCGCCGCCACCGCCGCCCTCAACGATTACATGAGCCGCGGCGGCATCGTGCTGATCGATACGCGCGACAGTGGCAGCGGCGAAGGCTTCGCCCCGGGTGCGGGAAGCAACCTGCAACATATTGCACAGGGCCTGACGGTGCCCCCGCTCGCGCCGCTCACCACCGACCACGTGCTGGCGCGGGCGTTCTACCTGTTGTCGGAGTTTCCCGGCCGCTACGCGGGCGGCACGGTTTGGGTCGGGCGCGACCAGGACCGCGCCAACGACAGCGTGAGCCCGGTCATCATCGGCGGCAACGACTGGGCGGCCGCGTGGGCGGTGGACGCGGCGGGGCGCAACCCGTACGCGGTCATTCCCGGCGGCGCGCGGCAACGGGCGCTGGCGTACCGCTTCGGTCTCAATCTCGTGATTTACGCGCTCACCGGCAACTACAAGGGCGACCAGGTGCACGTGCCGGCGATCCTCGAGCGGCTCGGGCAGTAAAGTGCATCCCGAGCAGGCGGTTGCCGCCCTCCGTTTCGCGCCCTCGCTCCCTTGGTGGCTGCTGGGTGCCCTGGCGGCATTGTGCATGGCCGCCCTTGTCCCCGCGATCCTGCGGCGGGCGAGGGGAGTCGTTTGGCGGGGCCTCGCCTTCGCCGCCCTGCTGGTTTGGCTCGCTGGTCCGCGCTTGGTGCAGGAAACCCGGGAAGCGTTGCCGGACATCGGCCTGCTCGTGGTCGATCAAACCGCGTCCATGGGCGTGGGCAAGCGCGCTGGCCTAGCGGACGCCGCGCGCGCCAAGGTCGAAGCCGAGGCGGCCAAGCTGCCGGACCTCGAACTGCGAACGGTGACGGTGCCCGAGGCGGGCAACGCGGGCACCCGATTGTTCGCGACCGTCGACCGCGCCCTCGCCGACATCCCGCGCGCTCGCCTCGCGGGCGTGCTCGCCATCACCGACGGCCAAATCCACGACGTCCCGGCGGCGGCCCCGGGTGGCGCGCCGCTCAACGTGCTGATCCCGGCCAAGGGCGAGGAAACCGACCGGCGGGTTCGGGTGGTCGAGGCGCCGTCCTACGGCCTGGTCGGCAAGCCGGTCACCTTGCGGGTGGTGGTGGAGGATCTTGGGGTCGCCCATCCGGTCGCCACGGCCCAGCTGACGATCCGCCGCGACGGCGAGCCGCCCGTTGTCGAAAGCGTGCCGGTCGGCCGCGAGCACCAAATCGAGGTGCCCATCACGCGGGCGGGCCCGACCGTGATCGAGATGCGGGCCGAGGCGCTGCCGGGCGAGGTTTCACCCATCAACAATCGCGCCGTGGTGGAGATCAACGGCGTGCGCGACCGCTTGCGCGTCTTGTTGATCTCGGGCGAGCCGCACTCGGGCGAGCGCACCTGGCGGCGGCTGCTGAAAGCCGACCCGGGGGTCGATCTCGTCCATTTCACCATTCTGCGGCCGCCCGAGAAGGACGATCTCACGCCGCTCAACGAGCTGGCGTTGATCGCTTTCCCGGTGCGCGAGCTGTTCCAGGTAAAGATCAAGGAGTTCGACCTCATCATCCTGGATCGCTTCCAAAATCGCGGCCTGCTGCCGCTGCCCTATCTTCGCAATATCGCCGACTACGTGGCCGAGGGCGGCGCGCTCCTGCTCTCGGTCGGCCCCGAGTTCTCGGGCCCGGCGAGCCTGGCGGCCACGCCTCTTGGTGATGTCCTGCCCGCCCGGCCGGCCGAGCAGCACGCGGTGGTCGTGGGTGAATTCCGTCCGCCCGGCACCGCGCTCGG
>CAXUIE010000309.1:2867-4042 GCA_964250825.1 uncultured Acidisphaera sp.
GCCCGGACGGCAGCCCGCTGCTGGTGGTCGACCGCGTCGGCGAGGGCCGGGCCGCGCTGTTGTTGTCCGACCAGATCTGGCTTTGGTCGCGCGGCCACATGGGGGGCGGCCCGCAAGCCGAGCTGCTGCGCCGCATCGCGCACTGGCTGATGAAGCAGCCGGAACTCGAGGAGGACACCTTGACCGCTCGGGTCGAGGCCGGGCAGCTCCGGATCGAGCGGCACTCCACCGACGCGACGCCGTCGGAGACCGTGTCGGTGACCGATCCGGACGGCCGCTCGCTCCGCGCGAACCTGACCCAGACCGCGCCAGGGCAGGCAACGGCCGTGCTGCCCGCCAGCACCCCCGGCGTATGGCGCGTCGCGGACGGCGCGCACCGGGCCTACGCGGCGGCTGGCGCGGCCAACCCGCTGGAGCTTTCCGACCTGCGCGCCACGGCGACGCTGACCTCCAGGATCGCGCGCGAGTCGGGCGGCGGGGTGCATTGGCTCGACAACGGCACCGCCTCGGGCTCGGTGCCCCAGCTGCGGCGCCCCGCGCCTGGGCGGGAAGCGTCGGGCTCCGGTTGGGTCGGGTTGCAGCGCCGCCACGACCACATCGTGACCGGGATCGCGTCACTGGCCTTGCTACCGCCCTGGCTCGCGCTGCCGCTGGTGCTTGGCCTTGCTCTCCTCGCGTGGCGGCGCGAAGGCGCGTGATGGGCGGGCAAGCCCTATGCAGCACCGCATGACACGGCTAGGTTTTCGGCCTTGCAGCCCGGAGCGGAAACAGGGTTCCCCGGCTGCTTGGTCGCGCGTCATATGAGGAGGATCGTGTCTTCCTGAACGTCGATCCGCGTGATCGCGGCCCCTTCCCCTCATCATCCGCGCCCGTGTCGCCGACCCTCGCGTTGATCGGCTTCGTCGGCTTGTGCTTGCTGGTCGGTGCGGCCGCCGGCGCGCTAACCGCGAGCAGTGTCCGCACCTGGTATCTGACCCTGACGCAGCCGCCGCTGACGCCGCCGACTTGGGCGTTCGCCCCCGTTTGGATGGCGCTCTACGCGGCCATCGGCGTCGCCGGCTGGATTGTTTGGCGGCGGGCGGGCGCCGCCCGGCCGGTCAGGCTCTGGGGTTGGCAGCTGCTGGCGAACGCGTTGTGGAACCCGGCCTTCTTCGGTCTGCACCGGCCGGATCTGG
>CAXUIE010000309.1:4052-4285 GCA_964250825.1 uncultured Acidisphaera sp.
GGATCGTCATCGCCGCAATGCTGGTGCTGACCGCGCTAACCATCCGCTCGTTCATCGGCGTGAGCCGGGCGGCGACGTGGCTGATGGCGCCATATTTTGCGTGGACGTGCTTTGCGGCGTATCTGAACATCGGCTTTTGGTGGCTCAACACGGCTTGATCGCTTCGACCGAATCGCGATGCAGGGTAGGATACGTCCATGAGCAAGTTGCCATTCATCGCCCTGGCGGGCGCG
>CAXUIE010000310.1:0-4232 GCA_964250825.1 uncultured Acidisphaera sp.
CATCGACGGCGACGAACGCAACGAGGCGGTGTACGAGGTGACCGACGAAGTGCGCGGCGGCCCGGACCCGTGCCGCGACAGCCATTTCGAGTTCGGCACAAGGGCCGGCTACTGGCGCATCATGCGGGTGCTGGACGAGCACGGCGTCCGCTCCACGCTCAACGCCTGCGGCCGGGCCGTCGAGCGCTCGCCTTGGCTGGCGCGGGACGCGATTGCACGCGGGCACGAGGTGGCCTGCCACGGGTGGCGTTGGGAGCGCCACGCCGGCATGGCCGAAGAAGCGGAACGCGCCGCCATCGCCCGCGCCGCCGCCTCCATCAAGGCGGCGACGGGCCGGGTTCCGCTCGGTTGGCACACCCGCTCCGCTCCCTCGGCCAACACCCGCCGACTGCTCATGGAGCACGGCGGATTCCTGTACGACAGCGACGCCTACAGCGACGACCTGCCGTTCTTCACGGCCGTGGGCGGCCGGCCCCACCTGGTGCTGCCCTACGCCTTCGACACCAACGACATGCATTTCCACCAGGGCACGCAGCGGTTCGCGACCGCTGCACATTTCACGGAGTATGTGATCGACGCCTTTGACCAGCTCCGGCGCGAAGGTGGGCGCATGATGTCGGTGGGCCTGCACCTGCGCATGATCGGCCGCGCCGGGCGCATCGCCGGTTTGGAGCGCGTGCTGCGGCACATGCAGGATTGCGGCGGCGCATGGCTTGCCAGGCGCGACGAGATCGCCCGCCATTGGTTGCAACGCTTCCCGCAGCCGCCGTTTGGCCGATAACCCAGCCACGCGTAGAGGCGGTCGCCATCGACCGATCGAGATCTGCCGATTGCCGTTCCTCGTCGCGGCAACGGGGCTCGATGAATTATTGATAGAACCTGGGCTTGGGGCGGCGAGCTGGGCGGGATCACAGGGAAACACGCAACGTGAAAAGGATGACGCTGCGGTTGAAATCGGGAGCATGCAAGTTGCCGGGCGCCGACTTGCCCGTCGGGACGTTGAAATTGACGTTGGCGGCCGCCCCGCTCTGCGCCACGAAGGCGTAATCGAGTCCAAGCCGCCAATGTCGGTCGAGCAGCCAATGGATGCCGGTCCCGAGACTGACGTTTCGCTGCGTCGCGCCACCTTGCAAGTAGTCGGCGGTCTCGAAGCCGACATGGGCCTGCAGCAGCACGTTCCGCCACCACTCGTGGTCGATCACGAGGCGGCCCCGCGTGTCGGTGTAGCCGCCCGTGCCGGCCGCCGCCGGATCCTCGATGGTGCGGGACAACGTCGCCGACACGGTGGTCATGCCCGTCGGCGTCCAGACCACGTTCGCCTCGACGATCGGCGCCGTATGGCTCGCGTATTGCGGGGCGGCGAAGTCGCGGGTTTCGACGCCGAGCAGGACGCGGTAGCGCCATAAGCCGTCCTCCCCGTAGTCGATCCCACCCAGGACGAGCGCGCTCCGGGAACTGTCAGTCGGCTGGTAGGCCGGCTCGTCGGTATACTGGGAGTCGATGCCTTCGATCACGAACACGAGGCGGCTCAAATCGGTCAGCGCGTAGCGCGTCTCCAGCCCGGCGTTCAGCACCACCCGGTTCTCGTCCTGCTGACTGACCGGCGACCCGAGCAGGGTGGCATCACCGAAGCGGTAGAGCTGAACGTCGATCCGGGGCGTGACCGAAACCCGGCCACGGTCGAACGTGTAGGACGAACGCAGGTCCTCGACCTGGTACGGAATGGGCGTGCTCGACAGCACCGAGCCGATCTGCGTCGGATCCTCGTGCAGCGACAAGTGCGTGTAGGTGAGCGCGAGGCTTTGCCGGCCCAGGGTCATGGCGCCCCCGAGGCTCGCGGTCCAATCCGTATAGTCCTGGCGCGGGGTGGAAAGGAAATGGGCGTCATCCACCGAGAGGGCCGCGCCGAGTTGGTCGCGCGACCAGTCCGAGTTGATGGCCACCGACCCCCCCGTGCGTCCGAACCAACTTCCGGGCGAGCCGGTCAAACCGGCGACGTTCGAGTTGAACCCGGTGGCTTCCGTCAGCTGGGAGTGCAGGAAGAAGTCGCCGATCCGCACCCCGAGCGGCTGATAAAGCGGGCGGAGACGCGAGGCCACGGTGACGCCCGGCTCCTGCTGGTGGCCCGACGTTCCGCCGGGCAGGTATTCGCCGATGAACTGCGCTCGGGTCGCCTCCGGCCGGGCCGCCCAGAGTCCTAAGGCGAGCAACCACGCCCAGCTTGGAAACCGCGGTCGCGGACCGTGGCGCAAAGCCGAGCGCCGGCAAGCTCAGGCAGGCAGCATCAGAAATTGCGTTCGTAGATGCGCAGCACATCCCCGGGCTGCAGAACCGTGGCGCCCGTCGCAAGCCCGACCACCGGCTTGCTGCCGGTCATGCGAACCACGGAGGCGCGATCCTCGACGGCCCGATAGGTGAACCCGCCGGCGCCGGCGACGGCCGTGCGCGCCGTCATGTTGGGCTGATACGGGAACTCTCCGGGCTTGCTGACCTCGCCCAGGACAAAGATGGGGCGATACTCCACCACCTCGACGACCACGCTCGGGTCCTTGAACAGGTTGCGCCGTTGAAGCTCGGCGGCGATCGCTTCCGAAAGCTGCCGCGACGTCAAGCCACCCGCCTTCGTCGAGCCGATCAGCGGCACCGCGATGGTGCCGTTATCGCTGACCCGGAACTCGCCCGTCAGTTGCTGCTCGCCAAAGGTGATCAAGCGCACCCTGTCACCCGGGCCGAGCCGATAAGCGGCATCGGAGGTAGGCGGCAGGGGGGGGAGATTGCGGCCGGGCGCGCACGAGGCGAGCAGCATCGCCACGCTCAGCAACAACATCGGCAGGACAGGCCGCCCATTCTGGCGGGGGTGGCTGAAATGCAGACCCACGACGAACGCCTCCCGCTTCGGCCGATCCCTCGGCGACGAAATACGCAAATTGTCGTGAGAGCTAGTATTCCGAAACAGCGCGCCAGGCCACATATTTTGGTGTGCTGCTAGCGCGGAACTCGCGCGAAGGTTGCTTTATCCGCTTTCGGCTAGGCTTGATCGCCGGCGAAGCTAGGCGACAGCGCTCCAGAAGCCAGGCGACAGCGCTCCAGCAGCTAGCCGCCCGGCGCAAAACGCGGCGCGGGAGCTAGCCGGCTGTGGTCCATCGCGGTGAAGCCGCCGCCCTGGTAGCGCTCGGCGGTCGGGCTGTCGCTCCGCTTGCCCTCGAGTTGGCCCGCGAGCGAATCCGCGCTGTCCTTCGGCGCCCAGCCCAGCGCGTCCCGCGCGTCCTTGCCCCACCAAGTCATCCGCGCGTTGGCCGAGGCACCCCACACCACGACGCAGCCGACCGTTTCGGCCGCCACGCAGCGCACCATCAGCCGAGCCAGGTCGGGGCAGGACAGCCAGGTCGCCAGCATCCGCGCGTCGCTAGGCTCGGGGAAGCAGGAGCCGATGCGCACCGACACGCTCTCCACGCCGTGCTTGAACCAGTACAGCCGGCCCATCAGCTCGCCATAAGCCTTCGACAATCCGTAATAACCGTCCGGCAGGAACTGGCAGTCCGCGTCGATGGTCTCATCCCGCTCGTGAAACCCGATCGAGTGATTGGAGGAGGCGAACACCACCCGCGCCTTCTCGCGCCGCGCCGCCTCATAGACGTGATACAAGCCGCGAATGTTGGGGCCGAGCACCTCCTCGAACGGCCGCTCGACCGACACCCCGCCGAAATGCAGGACAGCGCCACAACCTTCCGCCAGCCGGAGAACCGCCGGGCCGTCGTTCAAGTCCGCCCGGGTGAACGTCGCGCCGGTTGGCAGCGCGTCCGGGAACGGGGCGATGTCGGTGAGCCGCAACGTCCAGCCCTCTTCCGCCAGCGCGCGGACCAATTGCCGCCCGAGCGCGCCCGACGCGCCGGTGAGCAGGACGGGTTTCTCCGGGATGGTCGGCATGGCTTTCTCCTCGCGCTGGCCCGTGTATAGCACCGGAGCCGCCGAACGCCGGCCAGGGAGCGCCCATGCGAACCATCGAGGACCACGCCGCCGCACTCGAAGCCGGGCGGATCACGGCGCGCGCGTTGGTCGAGCGCTGCCTCGAACGCGCCACGGACCCGGAGGGCGAGGGCGCACGCACGTTCACCGCCATTCAGGCCGAGCAGGCGCGCGCGGCGGCCGACGCGATGGACAGGCTCCGCCGCGCCGGCCGCGCGCCAAGCCGGTGGGCCGGCATCCCCATCAGCCTCAAGGATCTGTTCGAC
>CAXUIE010000311.1:0-1712 GCA_964250825.1 uncultured Acidisphaera sp.
CTTCTAGGCGGCGGCCCGCCCGCTTGTCCTCCTCGCAATGCAACCAAATGCAACGCACCCTGCCGCTCGCCGCCGCGCGCGCCTATTGTAACAGCCGCATGGAACCGTTGCCGCACATCCTGGTGGTGGATGACGATCGCGAGATCCGCGATTTGCTGGCGCGCTTCCTCGAACGTCATCGCTTCCGCGTCACCGGCGCGCGCGACGCCCGGGAAACGCGGCGCGCCTGGCCCAACGGGCATTACCAGCTGGTGGTTCTCGACCTCATGCTGCCGGGCGAGGGCGGCCTCGAGCTGGCCCGCTGGATGCGGGCGCAATCGACGGTGCCGATCATCATGCTGACCGCAATGGCGGAGGAAACCGACCGCATCATCGGCCTGGAGCTCGGGGCGGACGACTACCTGGCCAAGCCGTTCAACCCGCGCGAGCTGCTGGCCCGCATCCGCGCCGTGCTTCGCCGCGCGGGCGAGGCCACCGGGCCGAAAAGCGAGGCCGGCGGCAAGCCGATGCGCTTCGCGGGCTGGAGCCTCGAGCCCGCCCGCCGCCGGCTGCTCAATCCGGACGGCGTCGAGGTGGCGCTCACGGGCGGCGAGTACGACCTCCTGGTGGCGCTGCTCGAGCGTCCCAACCGCGTGCTGACCCGCGACATGCTGCTCGATCTGCTCCGGGGCCGCCAAGCCGGCCCGTTCGACCGCGCGATCGACGTCGCGATCAGCCGGTTGCGGCGCAAGCTCGAGGATGACGGGCGGCACGCGCAGCTCATCAAGACGGTGCGCGGCGGCGGCTACGTGCTCGCGGCCTCGGTCGAGCGCGGATGAGGCTCTGGCCTCGGAGCCTCGCGACCCGAACCGCGGTCGTCCTGCTTGTCAGCCTCGCACTGGTGCAGGTCGCCGGCCTCACCATCCACGCGCTCGATCGGGTCGACCTGCAGCGGCTGGCGTTGGCGCGCGACATCGCCAACCGGACGATGGGGGTTTACCGCGCTGTCGCCGCCACGCCGGCGCCGGGCCGGGACGCGCTGCTTCGCAAGCTTTCGCCCACGCCGGGGCTGGAGCCCACGGTCTCGCCCGACCCCCCGCCCGAGACGCTCGATCGCGCGCCGCATCGATGGCAGAGGTTGATCCGGGGCGGGATGAACCTCGTCCCGCTGCCGGGCCTGGTGCGCCCGCACGAGGTGATGGTGCGCGGCGGTCCGGGTGAAGGCCGGGTGGTGATCGGGATGCGCTTGCCGGACGGCGCCTGGCTGAGCGTGCCTAGTCTCGCCCCGGCGCCACGGCCCTGGCACTCGCAAACCTTTCTGATCGCTTTCTTGCTGATGACCGCCGCGGCGGCAGTGCTCACGGTCTGGGCGGTGCGGCGCTTGACCGCCCCGGTGCGAACCCTGGCGGCGGCCGCCGAGGCGCTCGGGCGCGACGTCAGCGCGCCCTTGCTGCTTCCGGAGGACGGGCCAAGCGAGGTCGCCACCGCCGCCCGCGCGTTCAACACGATGTCGGCGCGGATCCGCCGCTTCGTGCAGGACCGCACGGAGATGCTGACGGCGATCGGCCACGACCTCCGCACGCCCATCACCCGGCTCAAGCTGCGGGCCGAGTTCATGGAGGACGAGGAGCAACGGCGGAAGATGCTCGCCGATCTCGAGGAGATGGAGGCGATGGTCGCGGCGCCCCTCGCCTTCGGCCGCGCCTCGACCGCGCCCGAGCCCCTCTCCGCGC
>CAXUIE010000311.1:1722-4224 GCA_964250825.1 uncultured Acidisphaera sp.
GTTGCGCACGGTGCTCGACGAGGCGGGCGATGCCCGACCCGAGACCAACTCCAAGCTCGGCTACGAGGGACCGACCAAGCTGACCGTGCGCGCCCGCCCGCTGGCGCTGAAACGCGCGTTCGCCAACCTGGTCGCCAACGCCGTCTGTTACGGCGGGTCGGCGCGGGTCCGGCTGCTGCCGCCCGAGCGCGCGTTCCTGACCGTGGAGGTCGAGGATGACGGCCCGGGCATCCCGCCGCAGGAACTCGACCGCGTGTTCGAGCCGTTTCACCGGCTGGAAGGCAGCCGCAACCGTGAAACGGGCGGCGTCGGTCTCGGGCTGCCGATCGCGCGCAACATCCTGCGCGCGCATGGCGGCGACGTGACGCTCGCCAACCGCCCGATGGGGGGAGCGCGGGCTACCGTGCTGCTGCCGGCCTGAAGCCGAGCCGCTCGCCGGCTGGGAAGATCGGCCTGCCGTGTTATGAGGATCAACCCGCAAGCCGCGCGCGTCGGCGTCGTGGCGGCGGCAAAGGGCAGGGTATAAATGGATCAAATTGTGCATGCGGCGGAAGACGACACTCGCGTGACGGAGCGCGACCTGCGGCGGGTCGGCGCGCACCCGGATCATTGGTATCCGCTCGCCTGGTCTTCCGAGCTGAAGCCCGGCCGCACGCTCGCTACCCAGTTCGCCGGCGATCCGATCGTGCTCGTTCGCCCGAAGCAGGGACCGGTTTTCGCCCTGGCGGACCGTTGCGCGCATCGGCAGGTTCCGCTCAGCAACGGGGTGGTGGAGGGCTGCGCCCTGCGCTGCGGCTATCACGGCTGGGCCTATGACAACATGGGTCGCTGCACGGACGTGCCGTATCTCGGCAAGGGCAAGCTGCCGAACGGGGTGCGATCTTACCCATGCCGGGAGGTCGAGGGATTGCTCCTGGTGTTCCCGGGCCATCCCGCGCTGAGCGACGCCGTGCCGCTCCCCGCCCTCGGGTCGGTGGCGGACGAGCGCTACAAGACCCGTCGCTTCGGCCGGGCTGTCGCCTGCCACTACAGTTTCATGCACGAGAACCTGATGGACATGAACCATCAGTTCCTCCACCGCCGGCAGATGGGCAAGATACGGCCGCGCTTTCTTGGCCAGGGCAGCGGCCCCGATTGGGTCGAGGCCCGCTACAGCTTCGCCCGCACCGAAGGCAAGCAGCCCTGGGCGGAGGCCGCCATCTTTGGCCAGCGTCGTGGTGCGAGCGAGGCAAGCGCGGAGCGCGACGTCATGACGATCCGCACGGAATACCCATACCAAACCGTTCGCATCGTCACCGATGGCGCGGCGCCGGTGATGGATCTCTGGATCGTCCACGTGCCGCTCGACCGCGACCAGCGGCGGTGCCGGACCTTCGGTCTGCTCTCGGTCAAGCGCCCCAAGGTTCCCGGGCTGCTGGAAGCGGCCTGGCCGCTGCTTGTTCTGTTCACCGAGCGCATCTTCCAGGAAGACCGCGAGATCGTGGAAGCCGAGCAGGCGGCGCACGACGCCCAGGGTGCGGACTGGAACCAGGAGGTTTTCCCGGTGATCCGCACCCTACGCGCGTTGATGCGCGATTGCGGCGCTGGCGGCCGGCCGAGCGGGCTGTGCGAATAAACCGGCTGCGATCCCCTGTTCACTCTCGACTTGGGCGGTTTGGTGCCCGGCGTGGGCGGCGCGAGCACTTCCCATTCGGCCAACTGCGATCTTCTAGATGCCAACACAACGGCTCGCGCAGATCGTAGCCCATCAGCTTCACCTGCCGGTTGACGCCATTCATTTGCTGCGTCAAGCACCTGATCGGCGCCAATCCGCATTCCGTAATCGCAGCCAATAGTCTGCTTGTATTGCCGGTTTCGTATGACGGTGGTGGGCAAGGCCGTCTGAACTAGCAAGCCCTTGAGGCCGCCGCCAACCGTTTCGCGGACGCTTTTACGGCGCGGGACGTCGGCAGGAAGTTTGAACTCCTCTTTGGTCTATTCTAGGGGCAACACTAGCGTCACCGCCGCTTGGCAGGCGATTCCCTCGCCACGCCCCGCGAACCCCAGCTGCTCGGTCGTTGTCGCCTTCACCGATACGCGCCCTATCTCCACCCCGAGCAGCTCCGCCAGCCGCGCGATCATAGCTGGCGCGTGCGGGGTGATCTTGGGTCGCTCGCAGATCAGGGTGACGTCGGCGTTGGCCAGCACCCCGCCGCGCGCGGCGATGCGCCCGGCCGCGTGGCGGAGGAAGCGCGCGCTGTCGGCGTCCTTCCATTCCGCCTCCGAGGGCGGGAAGTGGCGGCCGATGTCGCCCTCGGCCAGCGCGCCGTAGATCGCGTCGCACAGCGCGTGGATGCCCACGTCGGCGTCCGAGTGTCCGGCCAGCCCGAACGGCGCGGGCACCTCCACGCCGCACAGCACCAAGCGCCGGCCCGCCTCCGTCCTGTGCACGTCAAAGCCGGTGCCGACCCGGGGAATCATCGGGCCAACCATCGCCCGTTCCAGCCGCGCGCGGTCCTCCGG
>CAXUIE010000312.1:0-3269 GCA_964250825.1 uncultured Acidisphaera sp.
CCATCGTGCTGATGGGCATGGGCGAGCCGCTCTACAATTACGAGAACGTCGCCCGGGCGATGACGGTGGTGATGGACAACGAGGGCATCGCCCTGTCCCGCCGGCGCATCACGCTGTCCACCTCGGGCGTGGTGCCGATGATGGAGCGCTGTGGCGCCGAGCTCGGGGTCAATCTCGCCATCTCGCTGCACGCGGTGCGCGACGACCTGCGCGACGAGCTGGTGCCGCTCAACCGCCGCTATCCGATCGCCGAGCTGCTTGAAGCGTGCCGACGCTATCCGGGCGCTTCCAACGCCCGCCGCATCACCTTCGAATACATCATGCTCCGCGGGATCAACGACACGCCCGAGGATGCGCGCGAGCTCGTTCGCCTGATCGCTGGCATCCCCGCCAAGGTGAACCTGATCCCGTTCAACCCCTGGCCGGGCGGCCGCTTCGAGACGAGCACCCCAACCGCCATCGATCGGTTCGCGCGCATCGTGATGGACGCGGGCTTCGCCTCGCCCGTCCGCAACCCGCGCGGGCAGGACATCCTGGCGGCCTGCGGCCAGCTCCGCACCGAAAGCCGCCGGAGCCGCGCCGCCGTTGCGTGAGGGAGCGGCCGCGGTCAGCGACACCGTCGCCTTGCCGCTCCGGCTGCTGGCGGCGGCGGGGTTTCTTTCGTCCGCCGGCGCCCGCATCGTCGACCCGCTCCTGGCGCCGATCGCCAACGACTTTCACCGCTCGGTCCCGGAGGTGTCGATCATCCTCGCCGCCTTCGTGTTCCCGTACGGGCTCAACCAGGTCATCCTCGGGCCGGTCGGCGACCGGTTCGGCAAGCTTCGGGTGATGCTGGGCGCGCTGCTCGGCTACGGCTTGTTCAACCTGGCCTGCGGATTCGCGAGCAACTTGCCGGAACTCACCGTGTTCCGCGCGCTGGCGGGCGCGTCGAGCGCCGGCCTGATTCCGGTCTGCCTCGCCTATATCGGCGACGCCGTGCCCTATCATCTTCGGCAAGTGACGCTGAGCCGCTTCCTGACGGGCGCGGTGCTTGCCCAGTCGTTGTCCGGGCCGGTGGGCGGGCTGTTCGGCGAACACATCGGATGGCGCGGCGTGTTCTTCGTCCTGTCGGGCGGCGGCGCGGCCTTGGCCTGCCTGCTCGCCTCCCGGCTGCACCACTTGCCCGACCGCAGCGGCGGGGCGCTGTTCCGTTGGAGCGACTATGCCGCCCTCGCCCGCGCGCCGGTCGCCCGTAGCCTGCTGCTGCTCACGGTGGTGGAAGGCGCGCTGCTGCCAGGCTGTTTTCCCTTCATCGCTCCGTATATCAACAACACATTCGGCCTCTCCTACTCGATGGTCGGCTTGGTTCTGGCCTGCTTCGGCGTCGGCGCCTACCTGTTCACCCGCTTCGCTAAAGTCCTGATCGGACGCTTGGGCGAGGCCGGGCAAGTGCTGCTGGGCGGCGTTTTCATCGCGGCCGCGCTGGCGGGCGGCATGGCCGGTGATAACTGGATCCTGTTTACGGCCGTGGAGGTGACGATAGGGTTCGGCTACTTCGCTCTGCACACGGTCATGCAGGCGCGGGCGACCGAATTGCTGCCGGATGCGCGGTCCATCGCCGTGTCCACGTTCGTGTTTCTGTTGTTCCTCGGCCAAGCGATCGGCGCGCTCGCGATCGGCGCCGGAATCGCCGCGTGGGGCTACCGCGTCACGCTGACCGCCAACGCCGCCGGAACGGCGCTGCTGGCGCTTGTTCTCGCGGCGTTCATGCATGGGACCGCTCAGCACGCTCGGGGCGGCGTCGAGCCGGTCGCGAACCCGAGCAGGCACGCGCCGTAGCGCTCCGCGAACAAGCGCCGTCGCGCCTCGTCGTCCTGCTCCCTCTTGAACGCGTGATCCGTGCCGACCGCCGCCACGCGCGCGGCTTGAACTCGGTAACGCGAGCTGGCCGTCGATCCGGGGCCAGCTTGCGTGCGGGAGTTGTCCCGCGTTACTCCGGCGTCAGCCGCCAGGAGCCGACCGGATGAGGGTGAAGGACGTCAAGAAGGTCGTGCTCGCGTATTCGGGGGGGCTCGACACGAGCGTGATCCTCCGCTGGCTGCAGACGACCTACGGCTGCGAGGTGGTCACGTTCACAGCCGATCTCGGGCAAGGCGAGGAGCTGGAACCGGCGCGCCGCAAGGCCGAGATGTTCGGCCTCAAGGAGATCTTCGTCCGCGACGTGCGCGAGGAGTTCGTGCGGGACTTCGTGTTTCCGATGTTCCGGGCCAACACGGTTTACGAAGGACAGTACCTGCTCGGCACGGCGATCGCCCGGCCGCTGATCGCCAAGCACCAGATCGACATCGCCGCCGAGGTCGGCGCCGACGCGGTGGCGCACGGGGCCACCGGCAAGGGCAACGATCAGGTGCGCTTCGAGCTGTCCTATTACGCGCTCGATCCGGAGGTCAAGGTGATCGCGCCCTGGCGCGAGTGGGAGCTTACAAGCCGGACCAAGCTGCTCGAATTCGCCGAGGCCAATCAGATCCCGATCGCCAGGGACAAGCGCGGCGAGGCGCCGTTCAGCGTGGATGCCAACCTCTTGCACTCCTCCTCGGAGGGCAAGATTCTGGAAGACCCGGCGGTGGAGCCGGACGAGAGCGTCTACCAGCGCACGATCCGGCCGGAGGACGCGCCCGATCAGGCGATGGTGATAACGGTCGACTTCGAGCAGGGCGATCCGGTGGCGATCGACGGCGCGCGGCTTTCTCCTGCGGCGTTGCTCACACGGCTGAACGAACTCGGCCGCGCCAACGGCATCGGTCGGCTCGACCTCGTGGAGAACCGCTTCGTCGGCATGAAGTCGCGCGGCGTGTACGAGACGCCCGGCGGGACGATCCTGCTTGCCGCGCACCGGGGCATCGAGAGCATCACGCTCGACCGCGAGGCGGCGCACCTCAAGGACAGCATGATGCCGCGCTACGCCGAGCTTATCTACAACGGGTTCTGGTTCAGCCCCGAGCGGCGGATGCTGCAAGTGCTGATCGACGAAAGCCAGCGCTCCGTATCCGGCCGGGTGCGCGTCAAGCTGTACAAGGGCAACGCGACGGTGATCGGGCGGGAAAGCCCGAACAGCCTGTATTCGATGGACGTGGTCACCTTCGAGGAGGACCAGGGCGCCTACGACCAGCTTGACTCCCAGGGCTTCATCCGGCTGAACGCGCTCCGTCTCCGCCTCGGCGCCCGCGCCGGCCGGCGCGGCGGCGCGGGGTGCCGCCCTACGGCGGCCGCCGTCCTCGCGAGCCCCCCCC
>CAXUIE010000312.1:3279-4222 GCA_964250825.1 uncultured Acidisphaera sp.
AGCCGACCCTGGCGCCGTCGCGGTCCAGGGTGGCATACAAACGTCCGGCCCAGGACTGCCAGGGCGCTGCCGCCCCGCGGTGCCGAACGCCTAGCCAGACTGCTTGAAGCTCGGCAGCACGTGCTGGGCGTAGAACTCGATCACGCGTTTCTGGTCGGCTTGGCCCGAATGGACGTTGACGATGCTCACCCCGCTGTCGAACAGCTCGCGGGCCGCCTTGATGTGCATGGCGGGGTCGGTGCCGATGGGCCACCCCTGCATCACCTCGTCGAGCGGCGTGTCCGCATCCGCCTTCTGCTGGATCACGCTCGGATCGCGGACGTCGAACAAACCCTTCCAGGCCTTCGGCCCGAAGCGCCAAAGCTCGGCCGCCTTCTGGGCTTCCGCCTTGTCGCCGACCACCACGTAATGCTCGATCATCACCGGCATGGTGGACGGGTTCTTGCCCGCCTCGCGCGCGCCAGCCTCCCATTCGGATTTCCACTGCTTCCAGCTTTTCGGGTCGGAGATCAGCCCGTCGCCGTGCTGGCCGGCCAGCTTCATCGACTTCTTGCCGTTGGCCGCCGTCATGATCGGGATCGGCCTGGCCGGCGGGTCGTATAGCTTGGCGTCCACGTTGTAGTAGGTGCCCTTGTGCGACACGGGCTGTCCGGCCCACAGCGCCCGGATCACGGTGAGCGCTTCAACCAGCCGGTCCCAGCGCTCGGGCCATTTCGGCCAGGCCCCGGTCGCCGCCTGCTCGTTGAGCGCCTCGCCCGAGCCCACGCCGAGGAAGATGCGCCCCGGATACAGCTGGTCAAGGGTGGCGAACGCTTCGGCGACGACCGCCGGATTGTAGCGCAACGTCGGGCAGGTCACGGCCGTGCCCATCCAGGAGCGCGGCGCCTGCGCGCCTAGCGCCCCCAAGGTCACCCAGGCCTGTCCGACATGGCCCTGGTTGGCC
>CAXUIE010000313.1:0-4205 GCA_964250825.1 uncultured Acidisphaera sp.
GGCCTGGACCGCGCAGGACATGAACGCGCTCCGGCAATTGGCTCCCCCCGAGATGGTCAGCTTCTTCGGCGAGCAGCTGGCGGAGCAGGCGAGTCGCGGAGTGCGGAACGAGGTCACGGATGTGCGGCTCATCAAGGGCGATCTGGCGGAAGCGTGGTCGGAAGGAAGCCGCGAATACGCCACCGTCGCCATGCGCTTCTCGATGGTGGACGTGACGCGGGACGCTTCGGGCCGCGTCGTTGACGGCAGCCCGCAGGAGCATGTGACCGCGACGGAGATTTGGACGTTCCTGCGCTCCCCCGGCGGCCGCTGGGTTCTCTCGGCAATTCAACAGGCTCGCTAAATTTGCCGTTGGGTGTGTGGGGGGCGTCACAGCCCCTCGCCGCTCTTTGCCCTACAATTGCGCCGACGAAACAGGGGCCGCCGATGACCAGCACCGCCGACTTCGACATGCGGCAAGGCAGCAAACGCAAGTCGCTGATTATATTGTTCATTTATCTTGCCTGCATCGGAGGCAGCGTGGCGCTTGCCAACTTCGCCGGCAAGCCGACGCCGTCCATTCCGACGCCCGCCGGACTGGCGGACTGACGCTCACGCCGCGCGCGTGAGCCGTTTAACGAGCGCCGATACGCGATGCCGGCGGAGTTCGGACCGCGCCATCCGATCGGTGGTCATGTAGTTGAGCTGCACGCTGTAGCGCGGGCCGACGAACGATTTGTGGCCGTGCCAGGTGGACGGGCCGTTCGGAAACACGAGCAACGTCCCGTTCACCGGCGGCACTTCGACCGCCCAGTCGTCGAGGTTGTCAGGCCCGCGCAGCAAACGGAGGCAGCCCGCGTGCGCGGCGAACGCTTCGCTGTCCTGGTTGAGGTAAAGCAGGACGGTGACGCGCTTGGCCGTAGAATCGCAATGGACGCGGCCGTCTTTTTCCCGTGTCCAGCCGCGCAGGGTGACCATGGTCGGGGCGTCTTCCAGCGCCAGATCGAATCGGACCGCCACCGCGTCCCGCATCTCGCGGCTTTCCAGCGCTTCCATCAACGCCTTCGCCCGCGATCCGAGGCGCACCGCTTCGGGGGGGAAGGAGCCGCCCTTGTCGATCGGCGGCAAGTCCGCGACGACGCCGTCCAAGGAGCCGGGGGGCACGAAGCCTGGCACCACGACATGGGGAAACGGATCGGGATTTACCGGGGTCGCGCGGAGGGCGGCGTAGTCGAGGTCGATCAACTATTCGGTCCCTATTAGAGCCCTCACCCGACCCTTCCCCAGCGAAGGCTTTCTGCTGCGCCTCTCGACTACGGGAAAAGGGCCGGGGTGAGGTGATGCGGCCCGCTTGACCGCTTGCCGCCGTTATCAGAGTTTCGCGGGCGAGAGGCAACGGGGGCGGCATGGCGATCGACAAGCGGGTGGCCTCCGCGCTGGATGCGCTGGTCGGCGTGCGCGATGGTTCGACCGTGCTGATTGCCGGCTTCGGCGGGGCGGGCTACGCCAACGTATTGATCCGAGCGTTGCGCGAGCACGGCGCCCGCGACCTCACGATCGTTGCCAACTCGGCCACTCATCCGTTGTCGCGCGCCCACGAGCTGATCGAGAACGGCCAAGTGCGGAAGGTGGTGTGCACGGCGGCGCGCGGGCGGGGCAAGGATCTGTCCCCCTTCGAGCAGGGGTGGAAGCAGGGCCGCATCGAGCTCGTCTGCCTGCCGCAGGGTACCTTCGCCGAAGCCATCCGGGCCGGCGGCGCGGGCATTCCGGCCTTCTACACGCCCTCCGGCTTCGGCACCGACCTCGCCCGCGGCAAGGAGGTACGCCATTTCGGCGGGCGAGCCCATGTGCTGGAGGAGGCGATCACGGGCGACCTCGCGCTGCTCCGCGCCGACCGGGCCGACCGGTTCGGCAACTTGGCGTTCCGCTATGCCCAGGCCAATTTCGGGCCGGCGATGGCGACCGCCGCGAAGCTCGCCGTCGCCGAGGTGCGGGAGGCGAGAAGCGACGCGATCCCGCCCGAGCAGGTCCAACTCCCGGGCGTTTACATCGACCGCGTGTTCGCGCCAGCGGAGAGCACGGAATGAGCCGCCTCGACCGGAATCAGATGGCTTGGCGCGCCGCCCAGGACATTGAGGAGGGAATGCTGGTCAATCTCGGCCTCGGCATCCCGGTGCTTGCCTCCAACTATCTGCCGGCGGGACGCGACGTGTTCTTTCAATCGGAGAACGGCGTGATCGGCATGGGACCGGAAGCAGCGCCGGAGCGGGCCGACCCCAACCTGGTGGACGCCGGCTCGCGACGGATCACCTTGCGCGAGGGCGGCTCCGTGATCGACAGCGCGTGGTCCTTCGCCATGATCCGGGGCGGGCATATCGACGTCACCATCCTCGGCGGCTTCGAGGTGGCCAGCAACGGCGACCTCGCCAATTGGGATTCGCGCGTGCCCGACAAGGGGCCGCTGGTCGGCGGGGCGATGGATCTCGCGGCCTCGGCGCGCGCGGTTTGGGTCATCATGGCGCACAACACGCGGGACGGGCGGCCGCGCCTGCTCGAGCGCTGCGACCTGCCGCTGACCGCCGTTGGCTGTGTCACGCGGGTTTACACGGACATCGCCGTGATCGCCGTCACCGCGGCGGGCTTCCTGGTGCAAGAGATTGTCGAGGGCGTGAGCCGGGAGGCGCTGCAGGCGCGCTCGGGGGCGGCGCTCGCGTTCGCTGCCGATTGCGGGGTGCTACGCGCGCCACGGCTCCAGGTTTGACCGCGCGGGAACCTCGCCACGAAGTCCCAGACGCTCCAGCCGAGGCAGCACCTCGTGACGGCAATAGGGCAACTCGTCGAGATAGTTCACGAACGCCCCCGTGGCGCCGTCGAAGCCGGCCGCGCTGATCGCCGCCAACCGGTTCGCGACCGTGTCGGGATCGCCGACGATCGGAAACACGCCGTGACCGCCGGCGAAGCGGTTGCGAAACGATGTGAATACTTCCGGCGGGAAGGATTTCGCGTTCACCTGCTGCAACTGCATGAGGTTGTCGACCGCGGGCCAGTCGGCTTTCTCGCCGGGATAATAGTCGTGGTAGTCCTCGGCCTCCCGAGCGGTCGGGCGGCAGACCACGTAGCTGGTGGTGAACACCTGCACGGTGCGCCGGATCGCCGCCGCGGCCTGCTTGACCGCCGCCACGTCCCGCGCCCCTTGCTCGAGATCAACGAGTACGGTGAACAGGACGTCGGTGTTGCGCACCGCGAACGCGCGTCCCTCGACCGACGAGGCGGCGTTGAAAATGGGCGGGTGCGTGCCACCGAACGGCTTCGGCGACCCGATCACACGCCGCAGGCGAAAGTGGCTGCCGTTCCAATCGAACGGGGTCTCCGCCGTCCACAGCTTGCGGACCCCGTCGAACCATTCCTGGCCGAGATCGTATCGCGCTTGATGGTCGTTCGGTAAATCGAGCCCGAACATCTCGTATTCGTCGCGGTTCCAGCCGCAGACGATGTTGAGCGCGAACCGGCCGTGCGCGATTTGGTCCGCCGTGACGAACTGCTTGGCCGCGACGATCGGGTGCGAGAAGGCCGTGTGGACGGTGGCGGCAACGGCGATGCGCCGCGTTGATGCCAGCAACCCGGTGGCCCAGGTAATGGTCTCGAGCGCGTCGCCCTGAAGGTCCGTTTCGCCGCCGTACCCCCTTCCAGCGGGCGATCGGCAGCAGGAACTCGATTCCCGCCGCATCAGCCATCCGGGCTAGGGCGAATGACTGTCCCACGAAGCGTCCCAGCGCTTCGGAACGGTCGTGATCGCCATGCCGCCGGAACAGTTCGGCGAGAACAACCCGAGCTTCAGCCGATTGCCGTTGAATAAACGGGTTGGCCTTCTCGATGCATGGCTCCTCGCCCTCATTGCCGGCGCTGGATGACGAGCCTGGATCGCATGGTCCAGCTTGGCAACAAGGACGAGGGGGGTGACTTGTGTGCGGGCGCCATCAAAGCGTGGACGCGATCCACTCCTTGAGCCGGCTCTTGGGCAGCGCGCCGACCTGGGTCGCGGCGGGCTTGCCGTCCTTGAACAGGATCAACGTCGGAATGCCGCGGACCGCGTAGTTGTTCGGCGTAAGCGGGTTGTCGTCGATATTCACCTTGGCGACCGTCAGCTTGCCCTTGAGCTCGCCGGCGATCTCATCGAGCGCGGGCCCGATCGCCTTGCAGGGGCCGCACCACTCGGCCCAGAAATC
>CAXUIE010000314.1:0-4184 GCA_964250825.1 uncultured Acidisphaera sp.
TGCCGCGGGTCGGCTCGTCTAAGATCATCATGCGCGGCTGCATCGACAGCCACTTCGCGAGCACGATCTTCTGCTGGTTGCCGCCCGACAGCGTGGAGGCGTGCGCTGCGGCCGACGGTCCCCGGATCGCGAGCCGCGCACGCTCGCGGGCGAGAACCGCCGCCTCCCGCTCGCGGTCGACCAACATGTAGCGGGCGAACCGTCGAAGGCTCGCGAGCGTCACGTTCTGCACGAGCGGCAGCTCGAGCACGAGGCCTTCGCGCTTGCGGTCCTCCGGCACGAGATAGAGGCCCCGCGCGATTGCCGCGCGCGGCGAGCCGAGGCGAACCGCCGCGCCGTCCAGCGTAACCGCCCCGCCCTGCGCGCGATCGATGCCGAACAAAGCGCGGGCCAGCGACGTGCGCCCTGCCCCGACCAGGCCGGCGAGCCCCATGATCTCACCCTTGCGGATCACGAGCGTGACCTGCGCTTCGGGGAACGCAGGCGTGACCAGGCCGGTGATCTCGCACCCGCCCGCTTGCGGCGGCGAGCGCGGCGGCGTGTAAAGCGACGCAAGGTCACGGCCGATCATCAACTGGATCATGGCACGGTGGTCGACGTCCCCGCGCGCAAGCTCGCCCGCCACGCGCCCGTCGCGAAGACAAACGACGCGATCCGCGCACGCCTTCACCTCGCCGAGCCGATGACTGATGTAGATGATCGCGACTCCGGCCGCCTTGAGCTCGGCAACCACCTGGAGCAGCCGATCGGTTTCTGCCAAGGTCAGGCTCGACGTCGGCTCGTCCATGATGATGACGCGGGCATCCGTCGAGAGCGCCTTGGCGATCTCGACCAGCTGGCGTTGCGCGATTGACAACGCGGCGAGCGGGGTGCGCGGGCCGAAATCGGCGCCGAGACGCCGGAGCAGCGGCGCCGTCTGTTCTTCAAGTTGTCGGCGGCGCACCAGCGCGAGCGGTCCACCGGCCAGCTTTTCACGGCCGATGAAGACGTTGGCCGCGACATCGAGATTGTCGAAGACGTTGAGTTCCTGGTGGACGAAGGCGATGCCGGCCTGTGTCGCCTCCGCAACCGTGAGATGGGCGCGCTCGACGCCATCGACGCAGATCGTTCCGGCGCTCGGCGCGACCACGCCGCCGAGGATCTTCATCAACGTCGACTTGCCCGCGCCGTTCTCACCGATCAAGCCCAGCACCTCGCCGCGCGCGAGATTGAGGCTGACATCGTCGAGCGCCACAACTCCGGGGTAAAGCTTGCCCACGCCCCGGAGCTCGAGCAGGTGTTCTCCCATGCGAACCGACGCCCCGCCTGATGAGCGCCCGCTCCGGCCTACTTCTTCAGCAGCTCGCGCATGGAGGCCTGGAACGCGGCCACGTTCTCCTTGTCGATGACCCGGGTCGGGATGATGATGAGCTTGTTGGCCGGAAGGAACGAGCGGTCGCCGTTCATGTACTTGATCATGTCCACCATAGACTGATAACCGAACTCGTACGGTTGCTGCACGACGGTCGAGAGCACGGTTCCGTCCGCGACGCCGCGCAACGTCTGCGGATCCTCGTCGAAGCCGACGATCTTAACCGCGCCAGCCTTCCCGGCTTCCTTCACGGCCGTATAGATTTGTGGCGTGTTGTAGGAATACAGACCAACGAGGCAATCGACGCCGCCCTTCGCCAGCGCGTCCTGCACGTTCGCCTTGGCCTTGGCGAAATCGACTCCATCCGTGCGGATATCGGCGATGGTGATGTTGCTCCCGTTCAGCACTTCGCGAATGCCTTGGACGCGCTCGCGCGCGTTGTCGGCATCGAGCGTGCCGACGAACATCACCACCTTTCCTCCGTTCGGCAGGGCCTTCTTGATCTCGTCCGCCGCCTGCCGACCGGCCGCGACGTTATCCGTGCCGATATAGGCGACGCGATTGGAATCAGGCGCATCGCTGTCCGTGGTAAACAGCACCGCTTTGGCGGCGACGCGGTTCAGCACCTCCGTTGAGTTCTTCGGGTCGATCGCGGAGATCGACACGCCGGCGATGCCTCGGGTCAGCAGGTTGTCGAGTTCGCGCCGCTGCTCGGCCGCGGTCGCCTGGCCGGTGACGATGACGTCCATCGCGTATTCGGGATGCTCGCGCTGCGCTTTTTCCACGCCGCGCCGGGCGATCGTCCAGAAATCGGCCGCCGCGTTCGTCACCAAGGCGAGCGACTTCTTCTCCTGCGCGACCGCCCCTGTACCAAGAGTCGCAGCGAATGCAGCCGCGGATAGCAGCAAAGCAAGTCGTTTCATGGTCGTTCTCCCTGTCCGGCCTCGGAGCCGGTTGTGCGACTTAACTGTATCCGACTCGCTTGTCGCGATGGCGAGACCCGGAGCTCAATTATGCCTTTCGTAGTGGTTCGTCACGTGGGTGGAAAGAGCGGCTTCGAGCCGGTTCCAGTGCTCGTCGGTTCCGGGGATGCCGAAGCGAAGGCGATCGTTATTCTCCTCGAATCGACGGACGAGGATCCCGGCGCGGCCCAATCGGTCGAACACGTTCGCGGCGCGATTGCTGTGGACGAGGCGGAACAGCCTGGCGCCGCCTAGTATTTGGAGGCCCGCGCGCGTCAGAACCTGGTCGAGCGTTCTTGCGTCGCGGTCAAGCCTCGCCGAAGCGGCGGCGAGCCAGCCGGGATCGGCGAAGGCTTGCCTGCCGATCTCAATGGCTGGCCCGCTCACCGCCCACGGGCCGAGTGCGGAGCGCAGCTCATCCACAAGCCACCGTGAGGCGAGGGCGAAGCCCAGCCGCAGCCCGGCCAGCCCACAGGTCTTGCCGAACGAGCGTAGCGCCAGGATGCCGGCGTGGGGCAGCAATTTCGCAACGCTCGCCGCCGGGCCGTCGAAATCCGCGAACGCCTCGTCCACCACCAGCAGGCCGCCGCGCGCGGCCAACCGGTCGGCGAGCGGGAGGAGATCGCGCGGGGCGATGCGCCGGCCGTCCGGGTTGTTGGGGTTGCACAGGACTACTCCGGTCACCTCCGGCCGGATCGCCGACAGTTCCGAAACCTCGACCACGCGGCTGCCGGAAGCCGCCCATGCCAGGGCGTGCTCGGCGTAGGTCGGGCCGAGGATCGCGACATCGGCGAGCGGCCGCAGGCGCGGCAGCAGGTTGATGAGGATCTGCGTGCCCGGGCTCGCCGCGACCATCGACGGGTCGGCAACGCCATAGGCCCGAGCGGCGGCCTCCCGAAGCGCCTGCTCCTCCTCCGGCTCGGGCAGCCGCGCGTAGGCGGAGAGCGGTGGCGGGATAAAGGGGAACGGCACCGGATTGATGCCGGTCGAAAGGTCGATCCACGGCTCCGGCGCATGCGGGAAACGCCGCCGGGCCGCATTAAGGCGGCCTCCGTGACGGAGTGCCACTGCCAAGCCGGTCTCCGTCATGATAGCGCCCGCCGATGCCGACTGGCCCTTTCTACATCGGCGTTACGCTCGGCGCGCTGCTCGCCGAGGCGGCGTTCGGCTACCCAGCGCCGCTGTTTCGGGCGATCCGCCACCCCGTCGTCTGGATCGGGGCGCCAATCGGCCGGCTTGATCGAGGGCTGAACCGCGCGGTCGGTGCCCCATGGCGGCGACGGGCCGCGGGGATCGCGGCGCTGCTCACCACCCTGCTCGCGACCACGGCGCTGGCGGCGCTCTTGCAAGCCGTGCTGCTGCGATGCCTGCCCCTCTGGGCGGCGTGGATGGTGCTGAGCGTCGCCGCCGGCACCCTGTTGGCGCAGCGTAGCCTGCACGGCTTCGTGGCGGCCGTGGGCGAGGGATTGCGTCAGAACGGACTGCCCGGCGCGCGCCGCGCGGTGGCGCACATCGTCGGCCGCAATCCCGAAAGCCTGGATGAGTCGGGCGTGATCCGGGCGGCAATCGAAAGCCTGGCCGAGAATTTCTCCGACGGCGTGGTCGCGCCCGCCCTGTGGTGTTGCGTCGGCGGACTGCCGGGCATCGTGCTCTACAAGACGATCAACACCGCAGACAGCATGATCGGGCACCGCACGCCTCGCCACGAAGTGTTTGGCTGGGCGGCGGCGCGGCTGGACGATCTCGTCAACTTGCCCGCCTCGCGCCTCGCCGCGCTTTGGCTGATCGCGGCGGCCTGCCTGCGAAGGGGCTGCTCTCCGCGAGCGGCGCTGCGAGCGGTCCGGCGCGACGCCCGGCGGCATCGCTCGCCC
>CAXUIE010000315.1:0-4174 GCA_964250825.1 uncultured Acidisphaera sp.
CCTGCTCGGGCGGACTCCACTTTAGCCTGGAGGAGATTCAGGGGCGCAGGTCACCTGGTTTGTAAGCACAATGTAACTACGTATCGCGAAATGAGAAGGACACCGGGTACGGAGTAGCGCCTTTTTGTGGGATTTGGTTCAGGATGCTAGGCAATGCTCTGCATAAACTTTCGCTCAAGCGCAGGTCCGCCCCGATGCGCTCGGACGCGGCGGGCGGCGAACACGACAAAACGGCGGCGAGTTTGTCGCGTCGTGAGAACACGTTCCTGAGTCTCGTTGAGACAGAGATCGAACGACGTTTCGAGATGCCGTTTCGCAAGACGCACCCCTTCGATGGAGATTACATCAATGCGCGGCACGAGGACCTGGCCGGCCGAAGACATGCGTCCGGAATGATCGACTTCGGCGTCGACGGCTGGTTACTTCCTGCCGACGCGCTCAAGCTCTACGAGATGGCCTATTGTTGCGATGGCGATATTCTCGAACTTGGCGCGTATCGCGGTCTCTCGGCCGCGATCATGAACGAAGCGTGCAACGACAGCCATCGGTCGAACAAGATCATCAGCATCGACCTCGATCCAAGCGCGGTGGAACTCTCGCGTCAGGAGCTAGAGGGCCGCCCCGGCGGCCGGCGCGTGTCGTTTTTTCAGGGCGATGCCGGCGAGGCGGTGCGGAACCTGGCGGGGATAAAGCGGCAGTTCCGCTTCGCGTTTGTTGATCATTCAAACCGATATGAGCACGTTCTCGATGCATGTCGGTCGCTGCACCGCGTCATGGCGGTCGAAGGCTTCGCTCTTTTCCACGACTTCAATGACCCCCGAAACGGAAGCGAGAGCGATCACGATTACGGCGTGTATCAGGGCGTCCTGGACGGCTTGAAGATTGGCCGCTGGGAGTTTTGGGGAATTTACGGCTGTAGCTGGCTGTTTCGACATGTGGACCACGGCGAGCGTTCTTGCGGGATACTTAGCGCTCTTCGCGGGATGAGCCCCATGCTTGTGGAGATCGCATCAAGGCACCCATCCATACTCGTCATTCCCGCGAAGGCGGGAATCCAGCCCCGCGCAGCGCGAACGTCCATGTTGTGGCGCCTGGATTCCGCTTGCGCGGGAATGACAAGAGGAGAGCGGGACTGACAGTAGGAGCGAGGATAAACGTCCGACGCGAGATCACGCGCGCCCGGCGAACACTTCCTTTCTCAGTATGGCGTGCACACCCCAATTGCCGTCAACCACCTGGGTGATGCCGAAATCCACCGCGACCGACATCAGCGAGATCGCCTCGTCCTCCGTCAGCCCCTTCGCGTGCATCAGGAAGCGACGCATCTTGCGGAACGCGTCGCGCATCGCGAGGTCGACGGAGGACTTGCTGTAGATCTCCGTCTGCGCCTGCGGGCCGAGCTCCTGCAGATAGTTGGCGTAGCTGAAGCCTTGCAGCACCCATTCGTCCTTGGTTTCGATCATCGGGAAGTCGAGCGCCTCGAGCGCGGTGCCGGCGAGGTCGGCCGCTTTGTGCAGCACGAACTGGAACGTGCCCGTCAGCGAGCACTCGATCGCTGTCCCGCATAGCTCGGAGTCGCCTTGGCTGGCGTGCGGGTCGCCCACCGAGAACAGCGCGCCCGGCACGGCGACCGGATAGTACATCGTGGCACCCTTGCCGATACGCCAGTTGTCGATGTTACCACCGGTGTAGCTCGGCGGGATCGACGTGACGTAGTCGGCTTCCTTCGGTGCAAGGCCCATGGTGCCGAAATGCGGCCGGATCGGCACCCGGATGCCCTTCAGCACGCCCCAATTCCGCTCCGTCTTGCTGTGGTCGACGGGCAGGCCCGGGTAGTCGATGATCTTGTGCACCACGCCGAACGGGTCGGTGATGGTCGGCCAGCGGAAGTTGTACAGCGCCTGCGCCCAGTTCCGCTCGCCGGTGGCGTCGATCTCGTAGATCGTCACCACCTCGCGCGGGCGATCCCCGGTCATCAAATCCTTGTACTGGAAGCCCCAGTTGGCGGCGGCGTTGCTGCCGAACGCGGCGTTCTTGAACTTGGGGTTCGCTGACGGGCGCGGCTTGACGTCCAGGATGCGGACCTCCAGCACGTCGCCCGGCTCGGCGCCGCTGATCGCCACCGGTCCGGTGCAGATATGCACGCCGAGACCGCCGCCCGCCCCCACCGGCGCGTCCATCGCGCCCGCCCCGCGCCGGTTCACGCCCTTCTTGTCCTTGGTCCACAGATAGACGCTCTCGGCGCCCGGATCGCCCTCGATCATCCGTTCGGCGTCGTCGCTTGCCTGATGCGTGAGCGTTTCGATGGTGACGAAGTCGCCCGACCCGATCTCGATCTGCGGCTTGAGCAGCTTGCTGAAATATCCCCAATGCACCGTGTCGGCGTTGGCCGGCAGGGTGGTGTGCCCGAGCTGCCCCGGCCGACGTTGCGCGGTTGCTTGGGCGAGCGCCGGGGACACGAGCGAGACGCCGCCGGCGGCCAAGGTCGCCGCGGCTCCCGTCGCGACGAAGCTGCTCTTGAGAAACGCCCGGCGCTCGCGCGCGAGATCGCCCATCAACGCGGCGCGATGCTGCTCGAAGGACGCGCAATTCGGATCATCACCCTCGCACATCGCCGCTCCCCCGGGTTTCTCGGGAGTGTTCAGCAAACTCCGGGCCAAGCGCGAACGCCTCACTCCGCCGGCGTCGGCGCCGGCCGCGGCTTGCGGTGGGGGTAGACCAGCGGAGGGACCCAAGGCCGTTCGCCCCGCCACGCGCGATCGGACAAGACCCGCGCGCCGTCGCTGGTGAGCCAGATCGCCTCCGCTCCTTGCCGCCAAACCGTGAAGCGGTCGACCAGCAGCGCGCCGCGCGGGCACACGCCCTTCGCCGGTTCCGCGGCCAGCAACACCGCCACGCCGCCACAACGGGCGGGGCCGACAACCCCCGGCCGCAACAACAGCGCAGGTGCGACGTCGGCGCGGGGGCGGATCAGGCAGTCGCGCGCCGTGCAGTCGATCAAGCCCGCCGCTTCCTCGCCGGTTGCGGGAAACGGCGCAAACGCAGACTCCGCCCAATACTGCTCCCACGCCTCGCGGGTGAACTTGGAGGCACCCGACACGTGCTGGAGGAACACGCCCGACCCGGTACGGAGCGCAATCAGCTTCGCGTCGTCGGAAACCAGGATGTCCGGCGGCCGCACGAACGCGGGCGACAGCAGGGCCGCGACGATGAAGCCGACGCCAGCCAAGCGGATCTGGCTGCGCCACAACCCGAGCCACGCGATGCCGATCGCCATGACGGCAAGCCCCCAGGCCGGCGCGTGCGGCACCTGGATCACCGCCTGCGGCAGCGCCGCCGTCGCGCGCGCGATGGCGAGGATCGCGGCCGCCCCCCAACCCATCGGCGTCAGCGCGAGCGATTGCAGCCCGAACGGCATCAGCGCGAGCGAAAGCAGGCCGGCCGGCATCACCCAGAACGCGGTGACCGGCACGGCGACCATGTTGGACAGCACGAAGTAGACCTGCACGCGCCCGAAATGATACGCGGCGAACGGCGCGGAAGCGGTGCCGGCGAGCGCGCTGGTCAGCGCCAGGGTCACGAGGTGATGCCCGACCCTGCGGTGCCAAGCCCCGTTGCCGTGAAGGCGGCGCAGATGCGGCCGGAGCGCTTCATATCCCGCGATCAGCGCCAGCACCGCCGAGAAGCTCATCTGGAAGCTGACGCCCACGACCTCCTGCGGGGAGACGAGCATCAAGGCCGTCGCCGCCAGCGCCAGGCCGCGCACCGAGACGCCGCGCCGGCCGGCCACGATCGCGAGGGTGAACAAGCAGGCCATCGCGAAGCTGCGCACGATCGGCACGTGCATCCCGGTCAGCACCATGTAGGCGCCCCCCGCCGCGAGCGCCGCGACTGCGGCGATCTGTCGGCACGGCCAGCGCAGGGCCGCGTGCTCGGACAGCGCCAGCGCGGCGCGCTGGGTCCAGTGGCTGCGCGATGCGATCGAGGCGCGGGTGACGCAAGCGATTCCCGGACCGGCGGGCGCGATATCGGCGACCCTGCTCACCGGCTTGACTTCCGGCATTCCCGCCACCTAGCGCTACGCCTTCCGCGACTCGGGGCTGGCGCATCTTCTCGCGGTCGCGGGCCTCCATGTGGGGATCGTGATGGGGTTCGTGCTCGGCCTCACGCGCGC
>CAXUIE010000316.1:0-4168 GCA_964250825.1 uncultured Acidisphaera sp.
ACCCGGCCGTGCGCGGCATCATGGCGCGCACCACGGCGCGGCCGCATCCGGAGATGCCGGCCGGTGCCGCCGCTCAGTTCGCCGCCGAGGTGCGGGTCACATTGCGGGACGGGCGCATTCTTTCGCGCCGGGTGGACGGCTTGATCGGCCGCGGCGGCGACAACCCGATGTCGAATGACGAGTTGGGGGAGAAGTTCCACGACTGCAGCCGTCGGGCGCTGCCGAAGCAGGATGTCATGCCTCTGTTCGAGCGGCTGGAATCATTGGAGAAAGTGGTGGACCTGCGCGACGTCACGCGGATGCTCGCCCGCCGCGCCCAGCCCGGCACGGCGTCGCCCCGCCCCATCGCCGCGCCACCCGCCGCCACGCAGGGCAACACGCTGCTTGAAACGTCCTGGGTTCCCTGACGGCGCAAGGCTCCGGGAGTCGACCCTGTTCCGCCGTGTCCGGTAGCCACGCGCCGTTAGCGTTGCCGCTGGTGGTGGAAATTGTTGATGGGCCGAGGTGGCCGTCGGATCGGCTGGCTGAGGTGGAGTTGCGAGACTTCAACCTGATGCCGAGAGAAACTTGAAACCCGTCTGCAGGCCTGGCACCGCAAAGACGAGACCAGTCGTCGGCTTGCCCAGGTGCCCGGTATCGGGCCGATCACAGCGAGAGCGCGATCGTAGCGGCGGTGCCGGATGCTTCCATCTTTCGATCGGGCCGGCCGCCGCTGCCGGCATCGACTCTGTGATGGACGCGCTTCGTATCCTCAACGCCTATGTCCTCGGCGCAGTACGGAGCGAGGTCGCCGAACGGCGTGCCGAACGCGAGAGCGGCCTCGACAAGACGGCGTGGCGGGCGGCTAATAGCGACCACATGGCCCAGGTGATCGCGACGGGTCGCTTTCCGATGATCGCCCGCGTTGTCGCGGAGGCGTCTCAGCCAACGCCGGCGACGATCTTCGAGCGCGGCGTACTCGCTGGGCCGACGAACGCACAGGCCGCAGACGGCCGAGGGCGAGACGATCAATAAACCCACGAGCGAGCCGCCTCGACCAGGCTGTCGAGCACGCCGCGGGTGCGCTGCGGCGTCAGCCGGCGGTCGAGCAGCGCCGCGTGGATCGCCGTCTCGGGCGCCCGCCGGTCACGCAGCAGCTCCACGACGCGCCCAGCCCTGAGATCATCGAGCCCGCACCAGGCGGGCAGCCATCCGATGCCGAGGCCGCTGACGACCATCGCCCAGATCGTGGTCATGTCCTCCACCACCAGTCGGTTGCGGGGTACGTGCCGGACGCAGGTCCCGTGCTGCGGGTCGGAGAACTGCCAAGTCATGAGCTGACCGGAGCCTGCGTCCCTGAAGCCGATCTGGTGGTGGTCGCCGAGCCCCGCCGGCGACTTCAGGTCGCCCATCGCCTCCAGGTAGCGCGGGGCGGCGCAGAGCACCCAGGGGAAGCTCATCAGCTTGCGGGCGACGAGCCCTGGGCGGCCGTCGGACGATCCGATCCGGACCGCGATGTCGACGCCCTCCGCCGCGAGGTCCAGCTGGGCGTCGTCGACCTTGAGGTCGAGTTCGATCCGTGGATGCGCCCGCAGCAGCGCGGGCAGCTGCGGGGAGAGACAGGCGCGGATGAGGGGGCCGGGCGCGCTCAGCCGCACCCGCCCCGCCGCGCCGCCGCCGGTTTGGTCGAGCATGCCCTGCAGCTGCTCGGCCTCGCGCAGGAGGTGCCGCGCGCCCTCGATCAGCTTCTCCCCGTCCGGCGTCAGCGAGATGGCATGGGTGGTGCGGTGAAGGAGCTTGACGCCGCGCGCCTGCTCCAGCCGGGTCACGGCCTTGGACAGGGCGGAGGTTGTCGTACCCGACCGGCGCGCGGCTTCCGAGAAGGATCCGGCGTCCATCACGCGCACGAGATGGAGGACGTTGAGCAGGCTTTGCAACGATAGCGGTGTTGCCATCGCGGAAACATAACCCTGCCGGCTTAGCCGCTACAACCCCGCTGGCGGACGCCGATATTAGTTGGGAAGGAGAACGACATGCCGGACAAGAAAAAGCTCGAGACCTGGACCATCTACCAGTCTGCCTGGTCGGCCATTCCCGACGAGGAGCGTCGCGCGCTGCTCGCGCGGAGCGTCGCGGACGACTGCGTCTACTCTGACCCGACCGACTATTGCGAGGGCGTCGACGCCCTGATCGCGCGCATCGAGGGTTCGCAGAAGAAGGTGCCGGGCGCGCGATTCCAGAGCGACAAGTTCCTGGACCACCACGAGCAGGGCTTGTCCGAGTGGACCATGTTCGACGGCGAGGGCACCGTCGTCGCCACCGGCGCGAGCTACGCCCGGTTCGGCGCTGACGGGCGGCTGACGCGGATGACGGGCTTCTTCGAACCGAGATAGTCCTGACCCCCGAGCGACGGAGAAACGCGATGCGCACCACCGAGATGACTCCCGGCGCCTTGGAGAACGCGGCCGTCGCGGGCCGGACAGGCCGGCCGATCTTCATGGTCAATCTGCTGCACTACAACGAGCGAGCGGAGTATGGCGACGGCGCCTTCGCGCCCTGCTCGGGCCGCGACGCATATTTTCGGCGCTATGTGCCCGCGTTCGGCGAGTTGGCGAAGGGAACCGGGATCAAGCCGTTCTGGGTCGGCAACGCGCTCGCCGGCATCGTCGCGCCGGCCGACGAGCGGTGGGACGATGTGGCCATCGTGGAATATCCCAGCTTCGAAGCGTTCCGAACCCTGGTCGAAAGCGAGGCTTACAGGGCCAAGGCCGACCCGCATCGCAAGGCCGCGCTCGCCGACTGGCGGCTGATCGCGACCACCAAGATGGACTTGCCGGGCTGACTCTCGGCCGCGGTTCGCCATCAACGAAACGGACCAATCCATGACCCAAGGCAACTTAGTCACCCGCCGGATCGAGACGGCGCGCCACCGCACCGCCTGGATCGAGGAGGGGCCGAGCGACGGGCCGCTCATGATCTTCATCCACGGCTGGCCGGAAATCGGGCTGCTGTGGCGCGCGCAGCTCGACCATTTCGCGGCCGCCGGCTGGCGCTGCGTGGCGCCGGATATGCGCGGCTACGGCGGCTCGTCGGTGCCGACCCGCACCGGCGCGTACGCGGTGCGCGAGCTCGTTTCCGACATGGTTGAACTGCACGACGCGCTCGGCGGCGAGCCGGCGGTGTGGGTGGGCCACGACTGGGGCAGTCCGGTGGTCTGGGGCATGGCGACGCACCACCCCGAGCGATGCCGGGCCGTCGCCAATTTGTGCGTGCCTCACCTCGCCCGCGGGTTCGCGCTGCCGAACCTCGTCCCGCTGGTCGACCGGGAACTCTACCCGGGAAGAGACTATCCGGTCGGCCAATGGGACTACTGGCTGCTCCATCGCGAGCATTTCAACCGCACCGTTCGCGTGTTCGAGGCGGACGTGCGGGCGACCTTCAGCGCCTCCTACCGGACGGGCTCGCCCATGGCGGTGGGCAAGCCGGCGAGGTCAGCCGACATGCGCGCGAAGGGCGGATGGTTCGGGCCGGGCCCCGGTGCGCCGGACGTGCCGCGCGATGAAGCGCTGATGCCGCAGGAGACCTTCGACGCGCTGGTCGCCGCGTTCGAGCGGACCGGCTTCGGCGGCGCGGATGCCTGGTATCTGAACGATGCCGCCAACATCGCCTACGCCGACGAGGCGGTGAGCTTCGGCCGGATCGACCTGCCGGTCCTGTTCCTCCATGCGGAGTGGGACATGGTGTGCGACACGGTCCACAGCCGCCTGGCCGACCCGATGCGCGAGGACTGCTCAGACCTGACCGAGGTCACGATCGCGGGCGGCCACATGCTGATGCTGGAACGGCCCGACGACGTAAGCGCCGCGATCGGGAGCTGGCTCGCCTCCGCAAATCTCCCGAGCGGCCGCTGACCATCACACGAGCAGGAGAAGAAGCATGCCCGAAGACATCCATCTCGACAGTCGGAAGGCTCATCAGGCCGCCTGGGCGGACATCGGCCACGACGAGGGTCGCGCGCTGCTCGAGCGCAGCGTCGCAACCGAGTGCGCCTATGCCGATCCGGCCGGAGCGGCTGACGGCCTGGAGGAATTGATCGCCTATATCGGCAATCCATCGACAACCCGTTCGGCACGAGGTTGTCACCCATGTCTTAGGAACAAAGTGTCACCTATGTCTCCGGGCTGGACCG
>CAXUIE010000317.1:0-4164 GCA_964250825.1 uncultured Acidisphaera sp.
CTGGGAGCTGGTCGAGGACCTCAACCGCACGCTCGGCAGCCCCGTCGTCAACGCCGCGGCGGGCGGCAGCGGCGGCGGGGGGGCCAGCCTCACGAAAGCCGGCGAGGCGATCGTGGCGGAATACCGAGCGATCGAGGCGGCGACCAGCCTCGCGGCCAAGCGTCATCTGACGACCTTAACGCGCGTGTGCACGGCGTGAGGCGGCGCCGGCGGGCTACAGATAGACCGCCGCCATGCCTCCGGCCGGATAGCGCGTCCCCGCCGCCGCTCCGCGCGGCATCGCGGCGTCGATGCGCGCCACTTCGGCGGGGGTGAGCGTTACCCGCAGCGCGCCCGCGTTCTCTTCCAGCCGATCGGTCCGGCGAGTGCCCGGGATCGCCGCCACGTCCGGTCCCTGCGCCAACACCCAGGAGAGCGCCAGTTGCGCGGGCGTGCAGCCCTTCTCCGCCGCCAGCGCTTCCAGCCGCGCCACGAGCGCTCGGTTCCGGTCGAAATTCTCCTGCTGAAAGCGCGGATGCGCCGCGCGGCGGCCGTCCACGTCGGCGAACCGCCGGATCGCGCCGGTCAGGAAGCCGCGGCCGAGCGGCGAGTACGCGACGAAGCCGATGCCGAGCGCGCGCGTGGCTTCGCGCGTTTCCTCCGCTTCGGCGCGATACAGCAGAGAATACTCGGTTTGCACAGCGGCGATCGGATGCACCGCGTGGGCGCGACGGACGGTTTCCGGCCGCGCCTCCGACAGCCCGAGATAGCGCACCTTGCCTTGTTCGACCAAGCGGGCCATCGCGCCGACCGTTTCCTCGATCGGCACGGCGGGGTCGACCCGATGCTGGTAGTACAAGTCGATCACCTCGACGCCCAACCGCTTAAGACTTGCCTCGCAAGCCTCCCGGACGTAGGCCGCCCGCCCGTTCACGCCGTTCGGCTGCCCGTCGCGCCGGATCTGGCCGAATTTGGAGGCGAGCACCACGCGTTCGCGGCAGCCCGCGATGGCACGGCCGATCAAGGCCTCGTTGTGGCCCCAGCCGTACATGTCCGACGAGTCGAGGTGGTCGATGCCGAGGTCGATCGCGTGGCGGATCAGGGCTTCGGAAGCTTTGTCGTCCGCTTCGCCGTAGATGCCGGACAGCGGCATGCAGCCGAGGCCGACAGCGGAGACGGACAAGCCTCCCAGGCTGCGATGCTCGATGGCTGGCTGATCGGCCATTGCGGGGCTCCTGTATCGACGCGACCTTGTCTAACGGACCGTCAACAAAAAGGGGAGCGCCTTGCGGCACTCCCCCGCGGTCCGGGCGATGGGTCGCCTTAGAACGTGAACATGTCCATCAGGTCGCCAATGGCTGGGCTGTTGGTCGGCACGTAAGGGTCGCTGCCCACCGAAGGATTGGGCAGGTTGTCGCGGCTTCGATCGCTGATCGGCGGCAGGCTCCAGTTCTTCTCGATGAATTTCAGGATCGAGACATGGTCGTAGTAGGTGTGCACGACGTTGCCGCCCCTCGAATATGGCGAGACGACAATCAGCGGGATGCGCGTGCCGTCGCCGAAGAAATCGAGCGGCTGAATGTAGCCCGAATCGTAGTAGCCGCCGCCCTCGTCGACCGTGATCATCACGGCGGTCGATGCCGCGAGCTTCTTGTTGGCGGCGAGTTCAACCAGCACCTTGCGGGTGAACGCCTCGAACAGGCTGAACTTCGAGGATTCAGGATGGCCGTCGTTCAATCCGCTCGGCTTGATATAGGAAACCGCGGGCAAGGTGCCGTCGCGAACGTCGTTGTAGAAGTCGGTAGTATCCTTGAGGTGCTCCGTGCGCACCGCCTCGTTGGCCATGACGGCGGTCTCGTATTGGAATGGATTGCAGATGTTGCAATACACGTTCGCGGGGTTCTTCGGGTCGTCCAGATATTGGGCGAAGCCCTCGCCGTAGTAGCGCCACGAAACCTGCCCCGCTAGCAGCCGGTCGGCGATCGTCGGAACCGGCGACGGCGGGATGGAGAAGGTGTCGGTTGGGGTGGCGACTGTGCCGTTGCCGTAGTAGCCGGGATCGTAGTTGTTCAGCAGGTAATAGTGGCCCGGATCGCAATTCGGATTTGGCTTGTAGGGAAGCGTTCCGAGATACGTCACCACGGCCGCGACACCCGGCGCGGTCGCATCCGCGCACTCGCTATAGGAACCACCCGAGTAGCCATCCTGCGTGTAGTAGTTGTTGGTGCCAGGCTGCGGATCGGGATTCTCGATTTCGTTGGTCGGCGGCGTGGCGGCGTTGCCCTGGCCGTCGGTGAAGTAGAGCGCGTCGGCGGTGCCGGTCATGATGCTGTTCGCACCCGTCCCACCCATCACCGGCTGGTGATAGTTGTCGGCGATTGCGTACTCGTCGGCGAGCGACTTGAAGAACGGCATGTCGCCCTTCTGCACGTTGTAGAATCCGAGCCCGGTCGCGCCCTCGCCGGGAGGCGTCGTGCTGGAGTCGACCGGCGGGGCCTTGCCGTTGCTGCCGGGGCCGACCGAGGCCTCGACCCAGGCGAACAGGTCGTTGCGGCAACCGCTCGGGTCGTGCGGGTGCGCGTGCGCCACGCTGCAATCGGTTTGCTGCCACATTTGATAGAACCGGTGCACCGGGCTGTTCGCGTAGGCGTCGTACGGCTGCCCCGGCGTGAGCTGGTAGGGTCCGCTCGGCAGGTCGTTGGCGTTCGCGATGCGGGTGTCGACCGTCAGCTGCGGCAGGCCGGACGCGCCAGTCAGCAGCAGCCCGAGATCGCCCGGAAGCAGCCCGTAATCCATCTGCGCCGCGATCGAGAGACTGGTGAAGGGTGGCGCGGTGGCGGTGGCGGTCTGCGCGGTGTAACCGGTGCTGGGCGGCGGCAGCGGGTCGTAGCGCGACAAGCGTTGCGGCGCGTTGGAATAGGTCTTGGTGTCGCTCGCTTGCCACTGGGCGGCCTTGTTGAACCGAGGTCCGGGCTCGCCGTCGGCCGTGATGATCCCCTTGGAAAGAAGGTTGGAAACGGTCTGACCACTCTTCGGCACGTAGGTGGCGAACAGGTGGTCGAACGTTCGGTTCTCGCCGACGATGACGATCACGTGCTTGATGGGTGTCACCGTGTTGCCGTCGTTCGCTTGCAGGGTCGCCGCCGAGGCGATCGGGGCAGCGACATACGCAGTCATGGCGATTGCCGACGCGCAGACCACGAGCCTTTGTCGGAATCCTTGTTTCATCATGCCGAAGCGCTTTCCATTGATTGCCCCTCTAATGTCCCCGGCTTGGCGTAGCTCGCGTGGTCGCTACGGTAACACGTACATGAAATTTCCGAGTCGGTGCCGAGCGGGCCGGTCGACACGGTGCCGAGCCGCCAACATTGGGGCGGGGCGCGCAGCCGCCGCGCGCGGTTTCACGCTGTTCGAGGTGCTGATCGCCTTCATCATCGCCGCCATCGCCCTGTCGGCGCTGTTCGACGGCTCGCTCGCCGGTCTGATGTCCGGTCAGGCCGCGACGGGTTATGAACAGGCGGTGGCCCGCGCTCGCTCGCATCTCGCGGCCGAGACCGCCTCGCCCGCGCCGGGCGACCGGGAGGGAGATGACGGGGGTGGCTTCCGGTGGCGGGTGCGCGTTCGCCCGGTCGAAACGTATCAACCCAAGCCGGCCGAGAACGAGGGCGCGCTGGCCCAGGTTGCCAGCCCGGCCTTCGCCGTCACCCTGTACGCGGTGGATGTCGTGATTTCCTGGAGCGCCGGCGGGCGGGAGCGATCGGTCCAGCTGCAAACCGAACGGCTGGCGCCTTCGCTGGTCGGCGTCCGTTGATGCGACGACCTCATGCGACTAGACCAGGGCCGGACAACACCGGCGTCCGCCCGGATTCGCGCGACGCGAAGGAGCCTTGCGGCCCGACATCATGATGAGGGAGCTTCTAACCTGGTGGGCCGAGCAGATGGCCGGCCTCGTGCCGCGCCGGCTGCGGGCATGGGCCGCGCAGCGCAGCAGCGCACTGCTGATCTCCTTGGAACCCGGACCAGACGGACAGCCGCTGGCCGCTGACGTGGCGATCCGGCGACGCCGGCGGGAACGCCCGCTCGGACGGTTTCCGCTCAACGCCGAAGGGGCCGCGGGGCTGCGCGCCTGTCTGGCGCGCATCAAGCCGCCCGCGACAAGCTTGTTGCGGCTCGGCCCCGGGGCAC
>CAXUIE010000318.1:0-4148 GCA_964250825.1 uncultured Acidisphaera sp.
CAGCAAGGCCACCGCGCGGTCCGCTGCCAGGGGCGTCTGATGCGCCGGCTTGGCGGCCACCGCATTGCCGGCGGCAAGTGCTGCCGCGATCTGGCCGGTGAAGATCGCCAGCGGGAAGTTCCAGGGCGAGATGGCCGCGAACACGCCCCGGCCGCCCAGCCACCACGTGTTGCGCTCACCGGTGGGGCCGGGAAGCTCGCGCGGCGGGCCGAACTGCTCGCGGGCGCGGGCCGCGTACCAGCGGCAAGCGTCCGCCGCTTCCCGGATTTCGGCCACGCCGTCGGCAAGGGTCTTGCCGCCCTCGCGGGCGAGCAGGAACAAGAACTCGTCCCGCGCGGCCTCGATCCCGTCAGCCGCGCGGTCGAGCACCGAAGCCCGTTCCGGGCCGCCCGCCCCGTCCCACGCGCGCCATCCTTGGTTCAGGCGGCCGAGCGCCGACTCCATATCCGCATCGGTCGCATCCTGGGCGAGGCCGACCAGCCGGCGTCGGTCGGCGGGGCTGCGGATCTCGCGCGAGGGGCCATTGCCGCCGACGTGGCGCGCGTCGCCCTCGAACGCGCTCACGGCGGCGAGGACGCCCGGAGCCACGCCGCGATCGGCCCAGTCCAGTCCGGCCGAATTGCGCCGGTCGGGAAACAGCGCGCGGGGCAGCGGGATGCGCGGGTTCGGGACCGTCGCGGCGCCGAGCCGGGCCACGGGGTCGGCCACGACGTCCTCGATCGGCACGGCGGGGTCAACCAGGCGATGAACGAAGCTGGTGTTGGCGCCGTTCTCGAGCAGGCGACGAACCAGATAGGCGAGCAGATCCTCGTGCGTGCCCACCGGCGCGTAAACCCGCACGGCGCACGCCGCGCCGACCACCCCCTCGTAGAGCGCCTCGCCCATGCCGTGCAGGCGCTGCATCTCGAACGGACGGCCGTCCGCCGCTTCGAGCACGGTGGCGAGGCTGTGGGCATTGTGCGTCGCGAACGCGGGCAGCAGGGCCGGGCCATGTTCGAACACGCGCCGGGCGCAGGCGAGCCAGCTCACGTCCGTCGCGGCCTTGCGGGTGAACACCGGGTAGTCGGCGTGCCCCTCCACCTGGGCCAGCTTGATCTCGCTGTCCCAGTAGGCGCCCTTGACCAGGCGGGCCGGGACACGATGCCCGGTGCGCGTCCCCAGCGCGGCGACCCAATCGATCAGCGCCGGCGCGCGCTTCTGGTAGGCCTGGATCGCGAGCCCGAGCCCGTCCCAGCCAGCGAGTGATGGGTGTTCGAGCACGGCGGCGAACACGTCGAGGCTGATCTCGAGCCGCGCCGCTTCCTCCGCGTCAACGGTCAGCCCGATGTCGCCGTCCCTCGCGGCCAACGCCAGGGCGAGCAGCGCGTCCCTGAGCAAGGGGACGCAACGGCCGGCCTGCAACGGCTCGTAGCGCGGATGCAGGGCCGAGAGCTTGACGGAAATGCCCGGCCCATCCACCGGGCCGCGTCCCGCATTCGCCTGGCCGATCGCCCCGATCGCCTCCCGATAGGCGCGCATGTAGCGCTCCGCGTCGGCCGTGGTGCGCGCCGCCTCGCCCAGCATGTCGAAGCTGTAGCGCCAGCGCTGTCCTTCCGCGGTGCCAGCCCGCGCGAGCGCCTCGGCGATGGTGCGGCCCATCACGAATTGCCGGGCCAGCACGCGCATCCCGCGACGGAGGGCCGCGCGGATCACCGGCTCGCCCATGCGGCGGACCATCTTGCGGACGCCGCCGGCGAGGCCGCCGGGCTCGGCCTGGATGTTCAGCACGCGGCCGGTGAGCATGAACGCCCACGCGGACGCGTTCACCGTCAGGCTCTCGCTGCCGCCGAGATGCGCCTGCCAGTCGGCGGCGCTCATCCGATCCTCGATCAAGGCGTCGGCGGTGGCGGCGTCCGGGATGCGCAGCAAGGCTTCGGCGAGGCAGAGCAGCGCGACCCCCTCCGCCGTGCCGAGCCCGTATTGCTGGAGGAAGTCGGTGACATCCGCACCCGGCCGATGCGCCGCCCTTGCGGCCTGCACCAGCGCGTGGGCGCGGGACCGGACGCGCGCCGCCACCGGGGGCGGCAGGGTCGCCGCTCGCAGCAAGGGCGCGAGTGCCTCTGCTTCGGGCGCGCGATGCAGGGACCGCATGGCGCCCCGATCGTCGAGCCGGTAAGCGGCGGTATCGGGCATGGCGCCGAGCTTACATCATCGCGCGGCCGTCCGCAGTCGTGGCGTGATGGCCTACCGCACTTGCTCGACTTGCAGGCTGCCGGCGGGGAGCGCCTGCAGGAGGTCCGCCTCCGTCCGCGACAACTCGAGCCACGCAAGCCAGTCCGGACGCTCCAGCACCACCATCTGCCGATCGTGGATGGGCGCGACGTCCGGCCCTGGGGTGGTGGTCAGCAAGGTGAAGGCTTCGGGGACGTCGCCCGCCGCCGGCCGCCACAGCCCGGCGAAGCAGAACCAATCCTCGCCGGTCTTGGTGAACCGCCATTTCGACTTCGGCGGCTTGGTCCCGGTGAACTCGAAGAAGTGCGATGCCGGCACCAGGCAGCGGCCGTTCGGGAAGCGCCGGCCATCCGATCGGAAGTTGATCACCGGCCCCGCCTTGGGTCGCCCCGGCGCGAAGCCCCAGCGCAACTGGACCAGTTCCACCCCGTCCTCGGCGAGACGGAGCACCGGGGCGCTTTCCGTCGGCCAGATATCGTCGCGCGGCTCTAGGTTGGGCAGGGCAGCCGGCACCTTCAGAGGCAGCCGCGTTTGACTGAACGCCTCGACATAGGCGCTGTAAGGGATGCGATTGCCGAAGTCGTTGCACATGGGCGCTTTCCTCCCAAAAGCAGACGTAGAGGCTGGAGCGGCTGTCCGCGGCAAAAAGCGGGAAGCCGGCCCGCCGAATGCCGTTGCGAGGCGTGATGCATGGCTGTCGGTTCAGACCGGGATCGGCTGGTCAGCCACCCGGCTTGCCCGCCAACGGAATCTGTTGCTACGTCGAGTGCAGGCGTGTGCCGTGTCGGCCCAAACGCAACGTGGTCGGGAGCGCAGGCTCGCCCGTGAGATGCAAGGAGGCCGTCCCCCTATGCTGACCCCCGACGTCCTGCTGCAGCCCAAGCTCCTGATCCTGGGCGCCTTCCTCGGGTCCGCCGCTTACGTGCATTTTCGCGGCGACGTCCGGCACCGTCTCGGACGGCAGTTGACCGACCACTCGACCTTTCTCGCCCCGTTCAACGTCCTGATCTACGTGTTTTCCAAGGTCCCGGCACGGCCTTATCTCGACGTTCGCGAGTTTCCGGAACTCGATCGGTTGACGGCGAACTGGCGGGTGATCCGCGACGAGGGATTGCGGTTGATGGACGAGGGCTTCGTTCGCGCCGCCACCGGCTACAACGACCTCGGTTTTAACTCGTTCTTCCGCACCGGCTGGAAGCGCTTTTACTTGACGTGGTACGGCGACGCGCTGCCGTCGGCCGAGCAGCTCTGCCCCGAGACGGTGGCGCTGTTGCGCGCCACGCCGAGCGTGCATGGCGCGATGTTCGCCATGCTGCCGCCGGGCGGCCGGCTGGTTAAGCACCGCGACCCGTTCGGCGGCAGCCTGCGCTACCATCTCGGCCTCCGCACGCCCAACAACGATGCGTGCTACATCGAGGTCGACGGCAAGCGGAAGGGCTGGCGCGACGGCGAGGCGATGGTGTTCGACGAGACCTACATCCATCATGCCGAGAACCAGACGGACGTGAACCGGCTGATCCTGTTCTGCGACGTGGAAAGGCCGCTGCGCGGGCGCGTGCCGACCGCGATCAACCGCTTCGTCATGCACCGCCTGCTGCGCGCGACCGCCACGCAGAACCAGCCGGGCGAACGCGTGGGCGTGGCCAACCGGCTGTTCGGCGCGATATACCAGGTCCGCTTGCTGGGCAAGCGCGTCAAGAAGTGGAACCGCAAGGTCTACTACGCGGGGAAATACGCGATCGTCGCCGGCGTGCTTTCATGGCTGCTGATTTGATCGTCCCCGATCGGGCGGCTGCGGGAGGGACCCGGTGAACTTCGTTCCACGCTCTTACATCGCCCAAAACTGGCAGATCGCGAAGCCCGCCGCGCGAGGGCGGCGGGGCATGGTCGTGTCGCAGGCCGGCGGCGCCGCCGAGGCGGGCGTCGCCGTGCTGGAC
>CAXUIE010000319.1:0-4133 GCA_964250825.1 uncultured Acidisphaera sp.
GTCCTGGGGGGAGCGGTCGTCCCAGGGGACGAATCGGCTCCCGGCATGGCCACCCAGGCCCGGGGGCCGGCCGGGGGGATACGCGGCCCCACCGGCCCTCCAGCCGCGATCGGCGAGTTCCGCCGGGGCGGCGACGCGGGGAGCGACCCCTGCCGCCGCCTAGCCCGCCCGCCCCGCGTGGGGTTCACCAGCAGCGTCGCCAGCTTCAGCGGCGGACAGGGCGCGCGCCTCACGGACGACGCGCGCCAGCTCCCGGCGAACAGCTATGGCGCACAGAAGGCGGCTGCCGAATTACTCCTGACCGACGCCGGCCGGCGCGGCTTCCTCGACGCCGTCACGATCCGCCTGCCGACCGTGATCGTCCGGCCGGGACACCCGAACAAGGCGGCGAGCGGCTTCGTTTCCGCGATCATCCGCGAACCGCTGCTCGGGCTGCCGACCACGCTTCCGGTGCCGGCCGACTTCGCCCTCTGGGTTTGCAGCCCCCGCCGCGCGGTCGATTGGCTGCTCCATGCGGCGACGATGGACACGGCCTCGTTGGGGCTCGACCGCGGCATCACGCCGCCCGGCGTCAGCGTGACCGTGGCGGCCATGCTCCAAGCGCTCGACGCCGTTCAACCCGGCGCGGCGGCCCTGGTCTCCGCCGAAAGCGATCCCGCCGTCGCCGCCATCGTCGGCGAATGGCCGGCGGCGTTCGAACCGGCCCGCGCCCGCGCGCTCGGCTTTTCTCGGCACGAGCCGCTGGTCGACATCATCCGGGCGTTCGTCGAGGACGATCTGGACGCGACGCGGGCCGAGCGCGCCCTCTGAGCGCCCGGGAGGATCACGGAGGCGGGTGCGGGGCGATTTATGCCGACGCATCCCCGCCGACGACTCGAGATCCAGAACCGGCCCTATCTCGCGGACGCCCCTCCGGCACTATCGAAACTTTCTTTAAGGCGAATTCATCCGCCCAAGCGTTTAGTTTTGATTGATCGGAGGCGACGCAGGTCTCACACACAGTCGCCGCATTTCACAGGCTAGGTTGGCGGCTCGCCGTCATCCGCCGGCTTTTCTCAGGCGTGCTCATGGTCAATCTTCCCGGCGTCCCGACTTTCGTCCGTGCCGACACAGCGCGGTCGTCTGTCATTTCGAAGGACCGGCACCGGCACCGCCGTCCCCTGGGCGAAGCCGTGCTGCATGCGCCGCAGACCTTGCGCGCCCTGGTCCGGGCCGACGAAATCTGGCTCGTCGCGGTCGCGGCGGTGGTGGGCGCCATCGCCGGGCTGATGGTCACGTTGATGACGATCACCACCTTCGCCATACACGAGGTGTTGTTCGATTTGGCGCCGGGGCAACGGCTGAGCGGCGCCGCTTATCTTGATCCGATTCGCTCCGTCGCTGTTCCGACGCTCGGCGGCCTTGTCCTGGGGCTGTTCGGCCTGCTCGTGGCGCGCTACTGGCCACGGCGGGCGATCGACCCGATCGAGGCCAATGCCCTTTATGGCGGACGGATGTCGCTCAACGACAGCCTGGTCGTCGTTCTGCAAACCGTGCTGTCGAATGGGTTCGGCGCCTCGGTCGGCCTGGAAGCAGGCTACACGCAGATCGGCTCGGCCTTCGCGTCCCGGCTCGGCCGCAGCTTTCGCGTGCGTCGGAACGATCTCCGCGTGCTGGTCGGCTGCGGCGCCGCGGGCGCGATCGCGGGCGCTTTCAACGCCCCGCTCACCGGCTCCTTCTACGCGTTCGAGTTGGTGATTGGCACGTACTCGCTCGGCATCCTCGCCCCGGTCGTGGTCTCGGCCATCGTCAGCGTTGGTGTCGTGCACATGCTTCACGGCAGTCCGGGCGGCTTCGAGATGGCGGTGCCGGGCACCGTCGAAGCCCTTGATTACCTGCCGATCGTCGTGCTCGGGATGTTGTGCGCGTTGTTCGGCATCCTGATCATGCGCGGGGTCACGCTGACCGAGATGCTGTTCCGGCGCAGCGGCGTGCCGGGCGGGATGCGGCCGTGCATCGGCGGCCTCGCCGTCGGCCTGCTGGCGCTGGTGTCGCCCCAGGTGCTGTCCTCCGGACACGCCGCGCTGGCCAACGGGTTCGAAACCCCGAGCCCGCTAACCTACCTCGCCATGCTGTTGGTCCTGAAAGCGGTCGCGTCCGCCGTGTCGCTCGGCTCGGGGTTTCGCGGCGGCTTGTTCTTCGCTTCCTTGTTCCTGGGCTCCGTGCTGGGAAAGCTGTTCGCGGGCGTGTTGGCGCACATCTCGGCGGCGCATGCGCTGCCGGCCGTGGTTTGCGCCCTGGTCGGCATGAGCGGCGTGGCCGTGGCCATCGTTGGCGGCCCGCTGACGATGGGATTCCTGGCCCTCGAGACCACCGGCAGCCTGCCGATGACGGCCGCGGTGCTCGCCGCCTGCGTGGTCTCGGCCCTCACCGTCCGGCGCACCTTCGGCTACTCCTTCGCCACCTGGCGGTTTCACCTCCGCGGCGAAAGCATCCGCAGCGCCGTCGATATCGGCTGGATGCGCAATCTTACCGTGGGGCGGATGATGCGCCGGGAGATCCGCACGATCCGGGCGGACATGCCGATCACCACGTTCCGCCGCGCCTTCCCCCTCGGGGCAACCCAGCGCGTCGTGACTGTGGACGAAGCCGGCCGCTATGCCGGCATCGTCCTGCTGGCGGAGGCTCACTCGGAGCTTGAGAACGTCGATCGAGTTGGCGAAATCCTGCACAACCAGGACACGATGCTGCTGCCGCACATGACGATCAAGGAAGCCGTGGGGGCCTTCGAGGCCTCCGAAAGCGATGCGCTCGCGGTGGTGGACGGGCGGGAAACGCGGCAGGTGATCGGGCTGCTGACCGAGCAGTACGCGCTGCGCCGCTACAGCGAAGAACTCGACCGGCGGCGCAAGGAGCTGTCGGGCGAGTACTAAGGCGTCCGGGGCGCTTCGGGAGGCAGGATCGTAGAGGTCGCCGCCGTCGCGGTCGGGGCCGGCTGGCCCTTCAAGAGGTCGCGGATCTCTTCCAGGAGCAGCTCGCTCCGCGGCGGCGCCGTTTCGGCCACCTCCTTGCGGATCAGGCGGGACACCACCTTGACCAGCCAGAACACGCAAAACGCGACGATCAGGAAGTTGATGACCGAGTTGATGAAGACGCCGATATTGACGGTCGGCGCACCGGCCGTCCGAGCCGCGTCCAGGCTGCCGTAGTGCTGCCCGTTCAACGGCACGAAATAGTTGCTGAAGTCGATCCCCCCGATGGCCATCCCCAGCAGTGGGTTGAACAGGTCCTTGACGAGGCTGTTCACGATGCCGGTGAAGGCCGCCCCGATGATGATGCCGACCGCCAGATCGACGACGTTGCCACGGGCGATGAAGGCGCGGAACTCGGCCACCCACCCCGGAGCCTTGGGAAACGGCAGGTGGCCCTTTGGGATCTGGAAAGACGATGACGACATGGCCGACTGTCCCCGGTTGCAACAGCGATCGTTAGCGCAACATTTGCCCGCGCGCGATTCCGGCAACCCCCGTTTCGGACAGAATCAGCCTCAGGTCGCGCCGGCGACATAGGCCCGAAGGCTGTCGACCTCGTGATCCTGCTGCATGATGCGAGCCTTCACCACGTCGCCGATGCTGATCATGCCGATCAGCGCGCCGTGCTCGATCACCGGCAAGTGCCGGATCCGGCTCGCGGTCATGATGGTCATCGCCTCGACTTCGGTGGTTTGCGGTGTGACGGTGTGGAGCGCCCGGGTCATCAATTGGCCCGCCGTCATCTCGAGCGTGCGGGCGCCGTTGGCCGCGAGCGAATTGACGATATCCCGCTCGCTGACGATGCCGAGAAGCTGATCGGCCGCGTCCAGGATCAATACCGCTCCGATCCGGCGCTCGGAAAGCAGCGCCGCCACCGCGTCGATCGCCACCGTCGGATCGACCGACAGCACGTCGAAGCCCTTGTGCCTCAGAATCGCTGCGACCGTCATCGTTGACCCTCCTCCAATGTCGCGGCCTGTTGAGCTCGGCCGCGATTATTTGGCGGAAGCTTGCGCCCTTCATCGGCGGCGATGCAACCGGAAGACGTGCCGCGCACGAGCACGTCATCGCGCGGCGGCATCCCGCCCGTTTGACTCGGCCCCGCCCCCGCCACGTTTGCCC
>CAXUIE010000320.1:0-4117 GCA_964250825.1 uncultured Acidisphaera sp.
ACTGCGGCGCGATCCCCGAGAACCTGCTGGAAAGCGAGCTGTTCGGCCACGAGCGCGGCGCCTTGCCAGCGCGCGGGCCCCCCGCCGGGAGGACACCCCCCCCCCGGCGCGCGCCGGGTTCATCGAATCGATGAGCGGCCAGGCGATCGCGCCGAGGCCGATCGCCGCGCCCGAGCCCGCCAGCAGCTTAAGAAAGTCGCGCTTGGTGCCGTCCCTGCCGTGCTCGTCGGCTGTCGTGGCGGCGGTAGAAACGGCCATCTTGCCCTCGTTGATCTGATCGCCACGCGCGCGAACACGCCAGAGCGCTCCGCGCCTGACCCCAGGCGATGAGCGGCGCGCATACTAGGGGCGGGATTTCGCCCCTGCAACATGGCCCCACTCACGCTAGCATTGGGAGAACTTTGGAAGGTTTCGCCGTGTCGCAAGTCCCTGACCGACCGCCGCACGACGCTCTCAAGCCGACCGCCCGGACTTGGTTCGAGAGCCTGCGCGACCGCATCTGCGCGGCCTTCGAGCGGATCGAGGACGAGCAGGCCGGGCCGCTGTCCGACCGCCCGGCTGGCCGCTTCGCCCGGACAAGCTGGACACGGCCGACCGAGGACGGCTTGGATGGCGGCGGCGGCGTGATGAGCGTGATGCGCGGCCGCGTGTTCGAGAAGGTGGGCGTGAACGTGTCCACCGTGCAGGGCGTGTTCAGCCCCGACTTTAGCCCGCACGTGTCGGGCGCGGCCGAGGATCCGCGGTTCTGGGCGAGCGCGGTCAGCCTCGTCGCCCACATGTGGAGCCCGCTGGTCCCGGCGGTGCACATGAACACACGCATGTTGGTGACAACGAAAGGATGGTTCGGCGGCGGGACCGACCTCACGCCAATGCGAGCAGACACGCCGGGCTCCCAGGCGGACGCGGCGGCGTTCCACGCCGCGTTGAAGGCCGCCTGCGACCGGCACGACCCGGCCTACTACGCCGAGTACAAGGCTTGGTGCGACCGATACTTCTTTCTCCCGCATCGCGGCGAACCGCGCGGCGCGGGGGGCATCTTCTACGACCACCTGTTCAGCGGCGACGCGAACGCCGATTTCGCCTTCACGCGGGATGTGGGCGAGACGTTCCTTGAGGTGTATCCCCGCATCGTCCGGCGTCGCATGGGAGCGGCTTGGACGCCGGAACAACGCGAACATCAACTCTATCGGCGGGGCCGCTACGTCGAGTTCAACCTCATCCACGATCGCGGCACGCTGTTCGGCCTCAAGACCGGCGCGAACGTCGACGCGATCCTGATGTCGCTCCCCCCGGAGGTGCGCTGGCCTTGACGGCAAGGCAACACCACCCAGACCGGAACCGGTCTGGGTGGCCAAGTTGCTAGCCTAGGATAAAGGAGTAGAGCACGATTGACACGCTCCGACGTGTCCGCCTCGAATGACGCGCTCTAGGCTCGGGCTTCTTCCCGCAACAGCTTGCGCATGATCGGCGGCAGCGGGTCGAGCAGCATCTCGCCGATGTCGCCGACGAGCGGCCGAAGCTCCCAGTTGCCGGTCAGGAACCGCCACGCGCCGCGCGCGGTCAACAGCTCGTGCCAGGGATGGAAGCAGCCCTTATCGAGCGCGAAGGGCTGCGCGCTCCGCACCGGCAGCCCGGCGCGCACGAAGTCGAGCCCGCACAAGCGCGCCGCCAGCATGCGGTTGAAGAACCGCGGATTGCACTCGAACATCTTCATCACGTTGGTGCGCGAGTCGAGCCGCGCGTCGAAGTTGGCCACGCCCGAGAAATTGGCGGCAGCAACGATCTTGCGACCCATGTCGAGGAGGTCGTCATGCCCGCGGAACTCGGTGAACATGAAGCGCCTGACGCCGCACGCCTTGTCCAGCTGGTCGGGGCATTGCCAAGCCGTCCAATGCTCGACCACCCCGTCCCGGGCGAACACGCTCAGCGACCAGTCGTGCCCCTCGATGTATTCCTGGACGATAAGCCTGCCATAATCGTACTCGTCGCCGGCCATGAACGCGCCGAGGGCCGCCTGCCCGCTGATGACCTTCACGCCGCGTTGGCCGTAACCCGCGGCCGGCTTGACGATGATCGGGAAGCCCAGCTCGCGCTCCACCAGCTCCGGGACGATGTCCTGCTTTGCTTGAAACGACAACGTTTTCGGCGCCGCAACGCCTGTCGCTTCGCAGAGCTTGTAGAAATCCCACTTGTTGTCGAGCGCAACCAAGCTGTCGAGCTCGGCGATCGGAAACAAGGGGGCGAGCACGCGCTGCTTGATCTGCGTGAGGAACGTCAGGCTTTCGACGTCGCTGGCGATGACGCTGTCGATGCCCTCCGACCGGTGCAGCTCGTTGATGATGGCCACGACCTGTTCCGGATCGGCCTGGCCGATGTGCTTGGTGGCATGCACCACCTTGCAGGACCGCGAGAAGCGGAGCGACTGCGACCGGTGGTCGTGGATGAGGAACGTCTTGGCGCCCATCCTGCCCAGCGAACGCAAGATGTTGTACCCCGTCCTGCCGTAGTGGCACAGGAGCACGACCTTGAGCGGCCGGTCCCGCGACACGATCGCGTCGGGCGATCTTCCCACCGACGTCGGCGGGGGAAGCAGCGAAGCGTCGGCAATCATATCTCTTTGCATGATTTCGAACCGTAATGACGGGCCAATTACAAGGAAGCGTCGGCTTGCACGGCTGCACCGAACGAGACCGGCCCCGGGCGAAGCTTGGCCGCCGCGAGGTGCGCGGTGTGCCGGGAAATTTGACGGCCCGCGAACGCCGCGCCGTAGATGAACCGCATGGACGGGCCGAATGTCGGCGCGCTGAGGAAGCCGGTGATGTAAAGACCCGGAATGGATGTCTCGAAGGATCGGTTGAGCACCGGGACGCCCGCGCCGATGGTGCGGAACTCCCCTTGCAATCGATGAAGGAACGGGAGGCGGCGCGTGTCGCCCTTGTAGCCGGTCGCCGCGATGACGTGGTCCGCCGCCAACTCGACCGGCCCCGTCGCGCTGTCGACCGAGAAGCGCGCTTCCGCGCCGCGCTGCTCGAGACGCCGCAAGGTCCCGGTGTGGATCGGTATGACGCCGTCCACCCGATGCTTGATCCAGCCGGACCCGGCAGGCGCGAACATCCCGAAGGCGCGCGTATGGCGCATTTTTCCCGGCAGATAGCTAAAGCCATACGGCGCCTCCGACCAGAACCAGGTGCGCCATCCGGGGCCGAGGCCCCAGTTGGGACGCCGGAGGCGTTGCCAGTTGGTCCGCCGCGCGGTCGGGTCGTCCTCGAGGGCGGGGTTGAACCATTTCAAGGGCCGTCGGGTGAGCATCGTGACCTCGGCCCCCTGCTCGTTGAGCAAGGCGGAAATTTCGCACGCGGACTGGCCGGCGCCGACCACGACCACGCGCTGACCATTGAATGCGGACAAGTCGTGGTGGGCTGAACTGTGGGTCACCATGTCCGACGGGAGACACGAAAAGTCCTCGGGAACATGGCGCAGGGACAAGAGCCCGGTCGCGACGACGACCTTGCGAGCCGAAACCTGCTCCCCGGTATCGAGGGTCAGCATGAATTCATTGCCGGCCCGGGCGATGTCGACGACCTCGGCTTCGTCCACGTCGCCAACGCAGCGGCGCTGAAAGGCTTGGCCGTACTCGGTGAGTGTTTCCGCCCGCACCCGAAAGCCGATGTGCGAATAATCGGCTCGTCCGACGTCCCGGAAAAATCGCTCGAGGGTGTAGCCCTCGCCGGGCGCGGAAAGATTGCTGGCGAAGCCGTCCGACTTGAGCGTCATGCCCTTGGGCGTGTGGTCCCGCCACATCGACATCGTTTTGCCGAAGATGCGAAACGGAACGCGCCGCTCGCGGAGGTGAGCGGCCACGGATAATCCGTATGGTCCCGCTCCGATGACGACTACCTCAACCAATCATGCCTCCAACACATGCGAATTGTCGAAAATGCGAAACCGAGCAAAGGCGAAGAATGCGGCAGGCATCGCAGCGCCGACCGGTCGACATGCAAGCGACAGCTCCGTTCGCGGGACCTCCGCTCCCACCCTCACGATGTCCGCCCGCCCGACACCATGAAATCCGTCTTCCCGGCCCGCAATACGATCAGAGCGGAAAAAAGACCCGGGG